>JAEYXN010000188.1 GCA_023431285.1 Bacteroidota bacterium | reverse complement strand
GGTGAGTGCGCAGTATTGAATGTGCTTGACAACGATGGGACGACCGATGCACCTTTGATTGTTGACTCACCGTGGTTTCCTCCGGGCGCAACCGACCCGTTACCTCTTTATCCAACGCCATATTTTGAAGATCTCGATTTTGACGGTGTCCGCGATGTTCTCATTGCTTCTAATATTTTCTCTAAAAGTGATTACAGCGTTGATCTCTCTCAATCGGCTTGGTTTTACAAGAATAACGGCACGAATGAATCCCCGTCGTATGTTCTGCAGACCAAATCGTTTCTGCAAAACTCTATGATCGACGAGGGAGATAATGTTGTCGTAGCGTTCGCAGACGTAGACGGCGACAGCGATTATGATATGTTCATCAGCAACAACGAGTTGCCTTCAACCATTATCTTTTATAGAAATACCGGAACTCCGTTTGCGCCTGAGTTCAAGCGTGAAGACGGCGACTATCTGGGCTTGTCTGTCCACCAGTTGTCATTGATGAAGATTCAATTTGCCGATATCAACGCCGACGGAAAAATTGATCTGGTGATGACAGCAACGAAAACATCACAGAATTTTACTGATGTCTATTACATACTAAACAAACAATCAAAGGGTCTTGATTTTTCGAATCAGACTTTGACACGATTGAACTTTCAGGTTGTGAGAAGTGAGAATATTTCTTTCGTGCATGTTGATTCAGATGGTCGAATTGATTTGCTAAAGGGCAAAGCAAATGGCGCTGTGGAATATTGGAGGAACGTCGGTCCTATGCAGTTTGCTCTTGAGAACAGTGAGTTTCTTGGAATGGGCCCTGATGTGTTTAGCACAAGACGTTCATTTGCGTCTGCGGATCTGAATGCAGACGGCAAACCCGACCTTATCATCGGAGACGAATCCGGCAGACTAAGAATAATTCCGGCATTCAGAGAAGCAATCGCATCGGATGTGGTTACAGACATCATCCTCAATGAAACTTCTAACGAATATTACGCTGCGAACCTGGGTGGTCGTCTTTGGCCGACAACGGTTAACCTATACGGCACGACGAAACCGGTCATTGCTGTGGGCACCGTGCTTGGAGGTGTAAGACTTCTTCGCAGCGTTTCTGATGAGACTGAGGAATTGCAGATAGGAATGTATCCTAATCCGGTGGCTCCGGATCTTGAAGAACTGACCATTGTGTCAAGCAGGCCTGCGCAACTTTCCATTATTTCCTCGAATGGGAAGGAACTGCGGTCCGGCCTGAATATCCCTTCTAAAGAGGTTGTTAAGCTTCCCCTGGATAACTTTGCTGCCGGACTTTATTTCTTCCGGTTTTCCGTTGACAATAAAACCATAGTCAGGCGATTGGTCGTGCATTAACTATCTTCATCTTTGCGCGGGAAAAAAATGCCCTATGGAAAAGAAGAAAGCGTTCTTATTTGATATGGACGGTGTAATAGTCGACAGTAACCCTGCGCACAAAACATCCCTCAAAGAATTCTGCGGCAGGTACGGCCATAAATTGTCCGAAGAACAATTAAAAGAGAAGATTTACGGGAGGACCAATAAGGATTGGATTCCCGCTGTATTCGGCGATATAGAAGAAAGTGAAATGCGCAGGCTGGCTGCGGAGAAGGAAGCGCTTTTTCGCAAAATCTATGTGGCTACGATCCGCCCACTGGATGGTCTGATCGACTTCCTGCGGGCTGCTCAGGAGGCTTCAGTACCCATGGCTATCGCAACTTCGGCACCCCGGGAGAACGTCGACTTCACACTTGAGAATACGGGCACTGGAGGCTTCTTCGATAAAATTCTTGACGAGAGTTTCGTACAGAAAGGAAAGCCGGATCCCGAAATTTATGTCAAAACAGCCCGGGCGCTCGGGTTTAGCACCGAGAACTGCATTGTTTTCGAGGATTCACTTTCTGGTGTAAAGTCCGGGAAGTCGGCTGGCTGCAAGGTAGTTGCCATTTCCACCACCCATTCGGCGGAGGAACTGCACGAGGCTGACCTGGTGCTGGAAAATTTTGTTGGAATAGACCCCGTGAAACTGATTTCCCGGGTATTTTCGTGATTATTTTGAAGTCACCTTGGATATTTAACCCTGATTTTCCGATATTTGCAATCCCTTTTCAGAGGGGGTAATAAATAACGAGCAGATATGGCACGAGTTTGTCAAGTAACCGGCAAGAGACCTCAGGTTGGAAACAACGTTTCTCACGCAAATAACAAGACGAAAAGAAGATTCTACCCGAATCTTCAGAAGAAGCGTTTCTTTATTCCTGAAGAAAACAGGTGGATCACTTTGAAGCTTTCTACCAAAGCTATCAAGACGATCAATAAGAATGGTATCAGTGCGGTTCTGAAAGAAGCCAGAGCCAACGGTAATCTGGTACTCTAAGGTCTAACGAATAACGTCAAAGGAAATGGCAAAGAAAGGCAACAGAATTCAGGTTATATTGGAGTGCACAGAGCACAAGGCGACCGGTCAGCCCGGCATGAGCCGCTATATCACCACAAAGAATCGTAAGAACACGACCGAAAGATTGGAGCTTAAGAAGTACAATCCTGTCTTGAAGAAAGTAACGGTACACAAAGAAATTAAATAACCATGGCTAAGAAAGTAGTTGCTACACTGAAAAAGACCGACGGAAAGAGCTATGCGAAAGTAATTCGCGCGGTTCGCTCTGAGAAGACCGGCGCATACACGTTCAAGGAAGAAATTGTTCCTGCTGATCTCGTGAAAGAAGTACTTGCAAAAAAATAAGCTAGTGCAAAAGATTTTAGAAAAAGGTCTCCATCCAGAGACCTTTTTTCATTATTAAGATTTTGTTCTGGCAGCAAAATAGAGATCATTGAATTAGATTCGTAAAATACAACGCAACTAAAGTCAATTCTTATGTTCGGATGGTTCTCCAAGGAAAAGAAGGAAACACTTGATAAAGGGCTGGAAAAGTCGAAAGACAATTTCTTTTCCAGACTGGGGAAAGCACTCGTCGGAAAGGATACGGTAGATGATGAAGTGTTGGATAATCTTGAAGAAGTATTGGTGTCTTCAGACGTTGGCGTTGAAACAACACTAAAGGTCATCGAACGCATTCAGGCCCGCGTTGCCCGTGACAAGTACATGAGCACGTCGGAATTGGACAGAATTTTAAAGGAAGAAATTGCTGCGCTTCTTTCTGAAACGAATGCATCTGAAGTTAAGGACTTTGATGTGCCCCGCGACAAGAAGCCTTATGTCATAATGGTGGTAGGAGTCAATGGAGTCGGAAAAACGACAACTATCGGAAAACTTGCCGCCCAGTTTAAAAAGAAAGGTCTCAATGTGGTACTTGGTGCAGCAGATACTTTTCGCGCCGCTGCCGTGGACCAGTTAAAGCTGTGGGGCCAGCGGGTAGGGGTACCGGTAATTGCAAAGGGAATGAACACGGATCCCTCGGCAGTCGCATTCGAAGCAGTGAAAGAAGGCAGCGAACAAAATGCCGATGTGATTATCATCGACACGGCCGGCAGACTTCATACGAAAATAAATCTCATGGCCGAGCTTACCAAGATCAAGCGCGTTATGCAAAAGGTCATCGATGACGCCCCGCATGAAGTGTTACTTGTTCTGGATGGCAGCACTGGTCAGAATGCGGTGGTGCAGGCAAGGGAATTCACGAAAGCAACGGAGGTAACATCGTTAGCGATTACCAAACTGGATGGAACCGCAAAGGGCGGGGTGGTTATTGGAATCAGCGATGAATTCCGCATACCGGTAAAATATATCGGCGTAGGAGAGAAAGTTGATGACCTTCAGAT
>JAEYXN010000172.1 GCA_023431285.1 Bacteroidota bacterium | reverse complement strand
CCGCGGAAGCAACTCGGGCTCTTCCAAAGACCGAAGATCCTGTAGAGTCGTACACACAGCAGGATACTTCCGTAGATGAGCAATCCGGGACTATGACTGGTGGTAACGAAGATGAGTCTGGAAGCATGAACAAGATCACTCAATCCATTGATAAGCGTTCAGAAAGTATTGATGCTGTTTCAAGGTCATCGCCCGCTTCAAGTACTGTGAAAGCATTTGAAAATTCACACAATCATTCTCAGGTGGAAGTCGGGACGAACGCGGTGCCGCTAGCAAACAATGTAGTTTCTGCGGAGATCGGAAACAGGTTTAATGCAGATGGATCTCTTAGAAGAAAGGGTAACAACAGTCCGGCGCCTCCGAATCAAAAAAAGGCTTCAGTTGCGGGAGATTTCATTGATGAAGATGAACCAGACACGCCGGCGGATCAGATAGTTGAGCCCGTCTCTGAGAATTCTCAAAGGGCGATTGGTCAACAAACAAACAATCTCACTGATGACGAGAACGTCAATGTCACCGTCGATGCTTCACTCCTTACGGGAGAGTTCACACGCGTACAAGATCAGAACACACACACCGATAAACGGAACCGTGCACCTGGTTCTAGTCAAATACCCAATGTTGATGATGAGCATGAACTGGTTGGCGATTCTATTACTATCGAGTCCAAAGAAGAAACAAATCGCACAGTTCAAAAGGAGGGCGCTGCTAAAACGAGACGGATAAATAGATTCAAATTCTATGTCGCGCTTACACCTTCCCTGGCGTTTGCAATTGTTGATCCTGTTCCCAATGATGATGTCAATGTGGTAGGACTTCACTCCCCCGGAATTTTCGATAAAGATCGCATGGGACTTTCAGTCGACGCAGGTGTCGAACGTGCTCTTAGTGAACGCCTGGAATGGTATGCGGGCTTGTCGTTCTACAAACAAAACCAACGTATTGCCTATGTGTACGAAACGTCCGGTTTCATACTTATAACAGATGGCTCAGGGTCCTATTCCATTGCACCCGCTACCGGCATGCGTGAGTTTGAATACAAAATGATCAACGCAGGTCTGTCTACGGGCTTGTTCTATCGGATAATGGGAGCCAAATTAAAACACAAAGCTGGGATAGGCATTCAGTTCCAGCAGGGAATGCTCAAGACACCTTCCGAGATGGCCTACGATAATTCAGGCTCAAAGTATTTTAATTATCAATTATCATATCGTATACAAATCCCAGTAGAAGGAAACTACAGTCTGTATCTTCAACCTACATTTATCCACGCCATTATCGCCCAAGAAACATTGTCAGAACCGTTTAAAGTCAGGCCGTATCGCGCAGGAATTACGTTGGGAATCTTATTTTCAAACTTGAGTCGAAGTGTGAGGTGATAGGAAACGTGTTCGGCCTGACGGTGATATCTTTTCCGGGCACGCATAGTGTTTCGGAACCAGTATCACTGTTCTTTAAATTCAACCGCGAATGTGTTTCAACTCATCATCGTGCAAATGCCTTTGAGCGAAAAAATCTACAAAAAATCTGTTTTCCTATGATAGTTTGATGGCATTGAATTTTCCGGAAGTCACGCGATGCTTGTGTGAATGAAACGTTGTCCATGTTGTTTGCATCTCAAAATTCTTTCCGCTGAATTTTTCACTTTAACCCAATTATAAAAAGAATGAGAAACCTCTACGAATGTTACCTCCGCCCATCGTTGGCCACCGTTTGTTTTTTGTTAAGCGTTGTGACTGTTCATTCACAAGTCCTGAACGACGGGTTTATACCTCCTACAGTTTATCGGCAGGCTGTGACTAATGTCATCAAAGTAACCTCGGGTGATTACGTTTACGTCTCCGGTCAATTTGACTTCCATGGCGACACCCCGATCAACACCCCTCTTGTGAAATTAAGAGCTGATGGATTGCTGGACACTTCGTTCAATCCTCAATGGCCTGGCGTTGAGGTTGAGTCCATCCCGGATATTGAAGTGTTGACCAATAACCGCGTCGTTTACATTGCCACCGTGCCCGATGGTTACCCAAAGGTGTTGGTAGTGCTTGGTCCGGATGGAAAGCACCTGAAAACCATCACTGATTCCGACTATGAGGCTGTTGAGCCGGACGGAAGCGGAGGTTTTTACGTTGGAGATAGTGAAGGCGTGATACGCTATTACAATGCGAATCTGGATCTCGTGCGTACTGTTACCCACGTTAATTCGACGGTGACGGACATTCAATGGCAGAATGGACAGATCACGGTTTCTGGCTTTTTTGGCATGGCCTGGGATGCCGTAGAGCAACAATATTATCCGCGTCGAGCGCTGGCACGGTTTAGCACGTTAGGCGCACTGGACAAAAGTTTTAATGCTGATGCCGCCATGCAAGGGCATATTTTCGTCGGGGGAATTGTTCTTCAGTCCGACGGGAAGATAGTGCCTGTAAGGAAGTATACAAACATAGGAGTTCCCAATGAGCACCCTGGCGGCATGCGACTGAACGCCGATGGATCGCTTGATACGAGTTTCAAGTCGCCCTTCCCTGCATCGGTGCCGTTTGAAGACGCGTTTCTTTCGTTCGGAAATCTTACCGTTGTTGGCAGCAACAAGATCTTACGTTTGCATCATAACGGTTCTGTGAATAACGCTTTCGCGCAGATTCCTTTAACGCCGACCCACACATTAATTGGTGGCCTGGCCGACGGATCACTTGTCGCGGCGAATTATCAACCCGCGACCTACGGAATCGCGAAGTTTTCCTCTCTCGGTGCGCGTGTTAACGACTATTATGCGCGACTTACACGGTTGGGTGAAATTTATTCAATCGATCGCAAAGACAACACAATATGGATCGGTGGAGATTTCGTGCGCGTGGGAAATCACTTCACAAGGAATATCGCCAGACTTAACCTTGATGGAACTGTGCTGACGAAATTCAGATCGTCCATCGTCTCGCCTGTACGTACCGTTGCCGCGCTTGATAATGCCAAAGTGCTCGCACAATCCGGAGACCGACTTCACAAATTCCAGCATAACGGAGACGTCGATCCTGCTTTTTCATTTCCATACATTCCGGAATTGAAGTCGGTCACCAAGTTTGTCGTTCAGCCGGATGGCAAAATTTTGGTAGGTGGAAACCTGCGCCTCTTCCGATTAAATGTCAATGGGTCGCGCGACAACAGCTTCGATGGTGATGTAGGAAAAGACGTCATCAATGGTCGACGAATGGATTTCGATCTCGACAGAACCTCCGGGAAGATCTTCTACACGAACTGGCAATACGGTGGCGGAATTGACAAGAAAGAGCTTTTTCGTCTAAACCCTGACGGATCGCGCGACCTTTCCTTTAATCCGCCGCAATTTCCTAGCTTCGAGTTTTACTCAGAGGTGGTCGCACTCGATAACCAGGAAGTACTGCTTTTAAAACCGGCGTATATGACCTCGGGTCAAGAGTATGATATCGTCAAGCTGAACGCAGACGGATCGCTCAACGAAGAGTTCACGAATAACCTCACCGACGGCTACACCTGGTATTACCAATATGACAATGCGGCGAGGTTCGGGGATCGCATTATTGTTTATAATGTGCGCCACGATCCGGAAGAACTCTTAAAGAATTATGATGCTATTACGATAGACGGCACGCCGGACCCGCTCTTTCAAATTCCGGCGACGCTCAAAACATTCAATGCATTTTATTCCGACAACGATACTGAGCTCTTTGTCGCTGGGCGGATAAGCGCTGGTGATCGTGAATATCAGATAGTGAAAGTAACTTATCCGGCAACGGCTGCATCAGCCCGTGTCGCCCTTGAAGTTGAGAACCCGTTGACGTTTTACCCGAACCCGGTTGCGGAAAAATTAAACGTGAACGTGAATGGTAGCACCATCGTCAAGATCATGGACGCTACAGGTTACACAATGATGACGGTACCGGTAGACGAGACGCTTAATACGATAGACGTTCAGCAGCTCAAGCCAGGGCGATATATTATCGAAATGGAAACCGGGGGAAAGACGTACCGGGAGCATCTTCTCAAAAACTAAATTCAATCACATTAAAAACGGAAGGAGCGCAAGCCCCTTCTGTTTTCAATGGTCAATGGTTTACTTGTTACCTGCTACTTGCTACTTGCTACTTGCTACTTGCTACCTCTCCGGCACCAACCATCGCAGCAGCCCACAACTGCCCTAAGACAAATCTACCCACAACGGCATTCCCCTGCTACGTGCTACCTGCTACCTTCTAAAACTCAAGAATCAAAAACTCTGTGCGTCGGTTGGATTTGCGTCCCTCCTCTGTGTCATTGCTCGCCACTGGATTAGATTCTCCGTAACCCTTCGACTGAATTCTCGATGAACTGATTCCCGCATTGACAAGGTAGTCTCTGACAGTTTTCGCACGGTCATGCGACAACTTCATGTTAAAGGTATCGTCACCGACATTGTCAGTGTGACCACCAACCTCGATGATCATTGTTGGGTTTGCCTTCAGCAAATCGGTCGCCTTGTCCATCTCAACACGGCTTTGGGGAGACAAAATTGCTTTACCGGTTTCAAAGAAGATGTTGTTGAGCACGATCTTCGCTCCTTTCTCTATCGGCTTCAGAATAATATCTTTCTTTATCTCCTGGTACTTCGCTGTCATTGGTACATCGAAAAGCTCAGAGTGGAAGAAGTATGATTCTTTGTTAGCGGAGACGCTATACGTTCGTCCTGCCGGAAGTACAACGAGATATTTTCCTGTAGAAGAGTTGCTCTTACTCACAGCAACCAACTCGCCTGAATTCAAGTCTTCAATCAAAACATAAGCTGCGAGTGGCTGATTTCCTTTTACGCTCATCACGATACCATTCACAACCACCGTAGGCTGAGGCCGCATCGCTTCAGGGATACTCACTTCATACAAGTCGAGGTCGCCGTTGGCCTCCGCTGATGCGTAATATCCAACTTCACCGGATCCACCAATCGTGAAAAAGCGGTTATCTCCTTCGTTGTTGAGATGCCGTCCAAGGTTCACAGGGGCTGTCCACTTACCATTTTCGAACGTAGATTTGAAAAGATCTTGACCACCGTAACCAGGATGTCCGTTTGATGAGAAATATAATGTCTTTCCATCCTGACTCAGGAATGGCGTCATATCACTGAATGGAGTATTGATGGTTCCACCCAGATTGGCCGGCGGCCCCCACTCACCAAACGCGTTCTTCTCGGTCATGTACAAGTCTTCACTTCCGTATCCACCAGGTCGGTTCGAAGCGAAAATGATCCTCGTGCCATCAGAAGACAATGAGGGTTGAGCATCCCACTGTTCACTATTAACGACGTTCCCAAGATTAACTGGTTTCGTCCACTCGTTCCCTTCAAGGGTGGCAACATAAAGGTCGCATGAACCAATTCCACCCTTCAATCCGCAGGCGCCGTATACCATGGTCTGACCATCGGCGGAGAAACATGCTGATCCATCGTTACCTGTTGAGTTAACCGGCTCGGGCAACAACTGAGGTGATCCCCATTGAGCTCCATTCTTTTCGATAAAGTAAATGTCTTCATCTCCAGGTTTGTCGGTGTCACCAGTTTCATTTTCATCTTTAATTCCCCCGATACGTGTTGACGTAAAGTATAACTTCGTTCCGGTAGGATTCATCATCGGAAAATAATCACCCCATTTGCTGTTGATGGGCGTTGGTAGTTTGACTGGCTTTGCAATTTCCGCCGGAGCCGCAGCAAGTTCAGTCTGCTTGCGTGCATACTCGAGTTTATAATTGCCTTGATGACGATAGATCGCTCTGTTCGCATCGGCGGGATATTTATTCAGAAAGGCCTCTAGCATTGGGATGGCCTTGTCAAACTGATTCATGTTGATGTAAGCCACTCCGGCTTCATAATAGAAGTATGCCCAATAATCTGGATTTTTCTTTTTCAACGCTTCGAACTGTTCAACAGCCTTATCGTTCTGGCCATTGTATCGGTATGACAATCCCAGGTAATTCATCGCGTCTTCATTAGCGGGATCTGCAGTGAGACAGTTCACAAAGAGTGGAATGGCCTCGCTGTATTTGCCTTTATCGTAGAGTGCCTTTCCCTGATCGTAAGCGATGACTGACTGATCGCCGGCTACACCGGTTTTCTTTTGACCCATAGCAGAACTTACTCCCAGAGCCAGCAGGATTAATATAAAATTGTAACGCATAGAGGTTGCGGTTAGGTTAAAAAAGAACCCCTCGCGGAATGCGAGGGGTTCATTAAAGAACAACATAGACTTAGTTTGCGCTTAGTTTGGTGAGCTTTGATTTTCTCAGCAAGTTACCTGATTCGAATACGTAAAGGCTCTGCCCATCATCAGAAAGATAAGCGGTAGCTCCTTTGCGTGCATCAAATGATTTGTATTTGCAGTTATCAACATTGAATACAGCGTAGTCACTCTTGGGAGTTGCGAGTGCCAGTGTATTTTCACCATAGATGTATCTGCCATTGTAAGTAACCGGGCTTGAACGTTTGAATCTGCTCGATCCAACGATTTTACCATCGCTTTTACTACGTGTGCTTACTCCTTTTTCGCCAAGGATTACAACGTTGTCTTTGTAATCAAGGATAAGATCCGCAAGGCCGATATTATCTTCTTTCAGCGGGACCTCGTAATTTTCCTTTCCGGTATTGATATCCATGCTGTAAAGCGCTTTTCCGGAACATACAATAAGATTCTCATTTGAAAGGAAGATGTTGGTAAGACCCTTCTTCATTTTATCTGATTCCCATATCTGCTTGCCTGTGTTGGCATCAAAGCACTGAATGTTATAAGGCTTAACGTTTTCCATTTCGATCGTACTTTCATACGACACTGAACCGTCAGACGCACGCTGCCTTACAACGTATTGCAATTCAACTTGTCCACCGACTTGCAGAACAACCTTGTCACCAGACACATATATTCCAGGG
>JAEYXN010000149.1 GCA_023431285.1 Bacteroidota bacterium | reverse complement strand
GCAATCAACGGCTTCATTTCTTCCAATGTAAACTTGCCGACTATTGCAAACGTAAATCCTGCGGCGTCACCGAAACGTTCGCGATAGATCTGCAATGCGCGTTGTTTATCTATCTGCGCAAAGTTTTCAGGGCGTGGCATTTTTGGTGCCCATGGATGATTTCTGTAAAGAACGCGAATGAGGGTATCCTGATATGTAAATTGCGGATCCGCCATCATGTTCTGGTACAACGCCTGTTGTCGCGATACAAAAGATTTGAAAAGATCGTCGTCTTCTCTCGGAGCTGTGAAGTAAAGATGTGTCAGCTGTAGCATCGTTTCAATATCCGATGCGCTGGCTTGTCCACTCATAGATTCGGCGACATTAGTGATTCTCGGAGAGACGCTTGCACTTTTTCCCGCCAGTACTTTTCGGAGATCAACCGGAGAAAATAGTCCGACACCCATATGACTAACAATCGTCGCTGCATATTCGGCATTGAATCTCTCTTTCGCGTCGTAAAGGTATTGACCACCGAACCTCGTTGCCTGCATCACCACCTGGTCATTCTTGAAATCCGTAGGCTTCAGAATAACATTAACGCCATTACTCAATTGAATTTCCGTGGTGCCAAGTTCTTTATTTTGTTTTTCGCTAACGATCTTACCAGGGGAAGGGGGTGCTTCCATTAACACAGACGCTATTGCTTTTTCCTCATAAGCGATGAGCTCTGCCTTTGCTGCCTCCTGGGCGATTGCAAGCAGCTCGTCATTGGAAGGAATCTTGAAGTCTGCTTTCTCCGGCCCTGTGAGAACAACAAGTTTATTTTCTGTGTCGGCCGGAATCGAAGCAGCTGCATATGCATTCACATCTTCAAGGGTGATTTCGTCGAGGAATTGTTTGTAATAGTTGTGTTCATTTTCAATTCCAGGCACAGGTTCGTTGGAGAGAAAGTGCTGGATATATTCCTGAACAAGATTCGAGCTTTCTGTTTTATCTTTTTCATTGAATGCGCGTTCAACACCTTTCATTGCCATTTTTTTTGTACGCTCCAGTTCAGCGGCTGTGAATCCGAATTTTCGGGCACGCTCATTTTCCATGATCAGCGCATTCACGGCTGGCTCGACCCCGCCTTTTCCGAGGTAGGCAATAGACTGGAATTCCTCATAACCCCTGGCATATCCGCCGATAAACGAACCACCGAAAACAAATGGAGGCTCAGCTCTCTGAGTCAGCTCCGTCATCCGCTGACTAAGCATTGACGTGAATAGTTGGCGCACAATCAGCTCACGATAGTCCGCTACTGTATTTGTTTCCTTCTCTTTTTTATAAGAGTAGTGCACTTGTACGACATGGTTTGTCGCCTCCGGGTCCAGCACCACAAGCCCTTCTGATTTTTGACGAGGGGGAACAACTGCTAAATCCCGCTTGCGTGGTTTAGCCGGTGATTTTATTTTTTCAAAATGTGATTTAACCAATTTCTCTGCTTCAGAAAGGTCAAGGTCGCCGACAACGACAACGGCCATCAGATCGGGACGGTACCAATCCTGGTAGAATCGTTTGATCACATCGTACTTGAAGCTCTTAAGAATTTCATCTTTTCCAATGGGTAATCTGGATGCATATTTTGATCCTTCGAAAAGTTTCGGGTAGACAATCTGATCCATCCGATCGTCGGCGCCTTTCCCGATTCTTGATTCTTCCAGCACAACGCCACGCTCCTTATCAATCTCGCCATGATCAAACGTGATTGCACTTGCCCAGTCCTGAAGAATCTGAAATCCCTTCACAACGTTTTCCTTTTTCTCTGTCGGGATCGGTAAAATATAAACTGTCTCATTAAATCCGGTGTAAGCGTTCAGGTCCGCACCAAACTCCACGCCTATAGATTGCAGAAAGGAAACCAGCTCATTCTTCTTGAAGTTCTTTGTCCCATTGAACGCCATATGTTCAGTGAAGTGCGCGAGGCCCTGTTGGTCATCGTCCTCCAGAATGGAACCCGCGTTTACCACAAGTCGCAGTTCGACTTTCTTTTCGGGCCTTGTGTTCTTCCTGATATAATAGGTCATGCCATTCGAAAGCTTACCGACTTTGACCGAGGGATCAATCGGTAATTTTTCGTTGAGCTTTGCTTGTGCATAAAGACCATTGCTCTCAAATACAAAAAGAAGACACAACAGGCAGTTGACTAAACTTGAGAGGAAAGTGAATTTTTGTTTCGACAACATGGTAAATTGATTTTTCATTATAACTATTTTCCGGTAGACCATCGGTTGCGGATGATTGATAACATTTCATTATGAATGTTTCCGTTCGAAGCACAAAGTTGTTTTCCGAAAAGTGCATCCTGGCCCCCTTCAAAGTCCGTTACCCTTCCGCCCGATTGTTGGACGATAAGAAGTCCGGCGGCGACATCCCACGGATTAAGATTGTACTCAAAAAATCCTTCAAGCCGTCCTGCAGCGACATAGGCAAGATCAATCGCGGCACTTCCGAGCCTGCGAATGCCATGCGACTTCTCAAGAAAATCTTTGATGATGGATAGATACTCTTCGCCTCGCGTTGAAGAATCATAGGGGAATCCAGTAGCCAGCAAGCTTTCATTCAGGAACGAGGCATCGGAAACTTTAATAACACGATTATTGCAATAAGCGTTATCATTCTCGATAGCATGAAAGACTTCCTTCCTCACAATGTGATAAATAACGCCGAGAATAGGAATTTTATTCTTTGTAAGGGCTACGCTGATGGAATAAATGGGAAGTCCGTGAAGAAAGTTTGTCGTTCCGTCCAGAGGATCAATAATCCATTTGTATTCTTCGGATGTTGACTGCGCCACAGTACCTTCTTCCGTGATGAAGCCGGCCTGAGGGAAAGACTTTTTCAACGCTTCAACCAGACGAGACTCGGCTTCCTTATCAACGTATGAAACCAGATTATTGAAACTTGTTTTTTTCTCAATCCGTGTCAGATCAAAATCCTCTGCTTCCTTCCTGATAAAACTTCCCACTTCCTCGCATATTTCGAGTACATCGTTTCGGATGAGCTGTAAATTCATTTGTGTATAATATATTGGAGTGAATATAGTTCAGTAAACCAAAAATCGCTCCCTTTCCATGTCAATAATTATCCGCTAATAAAAATCAATCCTCGGTTTCGATTTCGTCCGCGGCTGCTTTCGCCTTTGGATTTGAGTTGCCTTCGACGACAATGACTATTTCTCCTTTCACCTCTTTCTGACTGAAATGTGTCACAATTTCTCTGAGCGTTCCATTAGCCGTCTCTTCAAACATCTTCGTAAGCTCTCTGGAGACCGAGGCACGTCGTTCTTCGCCAAAGTATTCAATGAATTGCTGAAGCGTCTTAATCAATCTGAAGGGCGATTCATAAAATATCATAGTACGTTCCTCAACCGCAAGTTTCTTCAATAAAGTCTGGCGTCCCTTTTTCTGCGGAAGAAATCCTTCAAAGACAAATCGGTCACATGGAAGTCCGGACTTAACAAGCGCGGGTACGAATGCCGTTGGCCCAGGAAGGCAATCGACCATCAACTCCTCCCGTAGCACCTCGCGGATGATAAGAAATCCCGGGTCTGAAATTCCCGGCGTTCCGGCGTCACTCACCAGTGCCATCTTCTCACCATTCTTCATGCGGGTTAATAAAGACGGAAGAATCTTGTGCTCGTTAAAATTGTGAAAGCTCTGCAGAGGTTTCTGAATGTTATAATGCTTAAGAAGGACGCCAGTCGTTCGGGTATCTTCAGCGAGAATGACGTCGACAGCCTTAAGTACTTCAAGTGCTCGTAACGTAATATCAGCAAGGTTTCCTATTGGCGTAGGTATAATAAACAGTGAGGCTCGTAATTCCATCAGGTAATAATTGGGAATAAGAACTGATCAAAAACGGGCATTACGCCATAAATCAATGACCTCATACCAGATGTCTTTGTACTTCCGTTCGCGAAGCAAAACAAAATTGTTTGGATCGAATAGCGAAGGCGAACGCGCGAAGTCGAAGGTAACTTTATATTGAGAATTCCGATATGTCCACGACTCGCGTTCCCCGGATCTGTATACTTCGTCCGGCAATCCGAAAATTATGTAAATCATTCCGCGATCTGTCTTCCACCCTTCCTTGTATGAAGTAAAAAATTCGTTCGCATATTCCACCCTCCGGAAGTAGCTGCGCATAAGTGTCTTTGCACGTTCAGCGTCTTTTGTAATGCTGAGAATTACTTTATCAAAGGCTGGCTTATCACCGCCGGCCTGACGGATGCGTTCATATTCCTGGCTAGTACAGATATAGATCAGCGGGCCCCCCACATTTCTCAGCTTTGAATAACGCGGATAATCATCTTCGGCGCGGATGGCAACCCCCTCCGGAGCAAGGGTGTCCCGTTGAATGAGATATAGGCCGGCAGAGAGACTGAAGTCCACGTTTCCGGAGACCACGAATGTCGAATCAACTTTCATCCCCTTCGAAACCTTACCCAGCGCTTCGGAAAATGGTAGAGGCGCTGTCGGGAAAGTATCGTCGTAGCGGGAAACATAATAGCTTCCATCAGCAGGAATAGTGAGGGATGAATTCGTTTTGACGTACTTGTTAACAACCGGGTCGCCATTTATTAGAAGGGGGTTGGTTTCAGGGAAATTAGGCTCAAGTCCTGTAAAGTATATGAAGGGCTTTTCTGCCCCCGAAGTGGTTACGCTGGCTACCAGGTATACGATGTCCTGTCCCACAGGAATTCGCACGACGCCCCGCACTCCGGAAAGAGTAGATTTTGTAATGGTGACCGCATCAGTATTGACTGCTACGCCTTCACGTTCCGAGACGGATTTGCGTAGATCCCAACTTATATCCGCCGGAGAAGCTGATCGCGTAGAATCACGAAGCCTCAATTCGAAATAAATATCCCATGAACTGGTATTGCGAACCGGCCGCATTCGAAGGGTGGGCGCATCAGGGTCGTACCAGTATTTAAAATTCACTTCCCGCAGGTTTTGCGCGAACGAACCGGTTGCAATAAAAATCAATACGAAGAGCAGTCGTTTCATGGGTTTCAAATTACTAAAGGTTTGCCAGAACAGGTAAGAAATCCGCCTTTCATACTGCCTGCCGCTTGATCGATATTACATGGACAGAAAAGTAGAATCCACATCGCAATTGCTATTTTTGCCAGATATGTCAAGGGTTTACACTACGGAAATCACCAGCGAGGAAATACCATCGGATAATCCTATCCACCAACGTCTTTTCAAAGCTTATGTTGTCGCGGAAGATCAAGTGCACGGCGATGTGCTGGAGGTCGGATGTGGAGAAGGAAGAGGTTTGGATCTGGTTATCCCTCGTTCAAAGACGTTCACGGCAATAGACAAAATTGAACCCGTGATGGCGCGGCTTCAAAAAAAGTTTCCCCAGGGTAAATTCCAGGCAATGAATATCCCGCCGTTTGCAGGTCTTCCCGATGCGAGCTTCGACTCTGTCATCAGTTTTCAGGTGATTGAACACATCGAAGATGACGCTTTATTTCTCAAGGAAATTCACCGCGTTATGAGGCCCGGGGCGATAGCCATGCTGACCACACCGAACAGGAAGATGTCGCTGTCGCGGAATCCGTGGCACGTGAGAGAGTACCTGCCGAAGGAACTGGAAAACCTCGCCCGGGAGTTTTTTACTGATGTGACGATGAAGGGGATCGGCGGCAACGATAAGGTAATGGCATATTATGAGGAGAATAAACGATCGGTGAGAAGGATTACCAGGTTCGATATTTTCAACCTTCAATACAGGCTTCCGGCTTCTATTCTTAGGCTTCCCTATGAATTCCTGAACCGATTCAACCGCAACAGTCTTCAGGCCGGTAACGGTTCGCTGGTTACGAATATCAGTCATGAGGATTATACCGTCATGGAGGATGCTACCGATGCGCTCGATCTGCTTCTGATCGTGCGTAAATAGCCACGTCGCGCAGAGTGGTTTAGCACCCATGTAAGGTATGAGGGATTCTTGAGCGCAGTCAAGCGTCATTTTTAATAACTTTGTTTCCTGACCACTCTATCCTTATGATTCGATCATTTCTGGTTCCGGCGTTTCTGCTTTTGACATTTGTTTATTCATACAGTCAAAAAAACGACTCTTTACTGGTGGCTCAGTGGGATGTCGCGCAAAAGAAACTTAAGGAAGGCGATTATTCTACTGCATCGCTGCAATTCACACAGCTTATCAATTCAGGATTCACGAACAAAGAAGTCTACGCGAAACGCGGAGTAGCTCTTTACAATCTGAAGGAATATTCGAAAGCGAAAGAAGATCTTGACGAGGCGGTGAAGGCCCGCATCTCTTCTGCGGAACTATATGAAAGCCGCGGTAACTCGAGATATTACCTTGATGACTATGAAGGGGCGGCGTCGGACCTGGAGAAAGCACTTGCCCTCGGCGGCGGAGCCTTTGAAACGCATTTGAATCTTGGTAATGCAAGATTCAGAATGGGCAATTTTAAAGATGCAATTGTCAGTTACGATAAAGCTATCGCAACAGGAAAGGCAGATGCGGTTGCCTACAACAACCGCGGTAAATCGAAACTCAACTTAAATGATCACAAAGGATCTCTGGCGGATTTCGACAAGGCGCTGGAACTGAAACCCAATTACGATAAGGCGCTGGAAAATCGCGCGGATGCTAAGTTTGGCATCAGTGACTGGAAGGGCAGCATCGCCGACTTCGAAAAACTTCTTGCATCAGGCCGGGCGGATACAGAGATATATTCGAAAGTAGGTAAGGCAAAATTCCACCTTCAGGATTTCAAGGGAGCTTCAGAGGCTTTCGACAAGGTATTGCAGAAAGGCATCAAAGAGCGTGAAGTGTTCAGAATGGCGGGGATGTCGTACTTCTCTAATGGAGACTGCGAAGGAGCCATCAAGAATCTTCAGGCAGCAATGTCGATGGGCGTGTCGGACAAAGATGTTTTTTATGCTATAGGATCCTGTCAATATAAAAACAAGGATTACTCTGGTGCGCTGGAGTCGCTTAGCCGTGCCGTTGCATCTGGCTTAACCACGAAAGAAGCTTACCACCAGAAGGGAATGGCGGAGTATTTCCAGAAGGACTACGATAACGCAACCAAGGACCTGGAGAAGGCTTTATCCCTTGGAACGCGCGATCAGGAAGTGAGCAAAGTACTTGGTGACATGAGCTTCATGAAAAATGACTACGCCGGGGCGATCAAACATTACAGTGAAGCCATCGCTGCAGGATCTAACGATCCGGTTGTGTTCAACAACCGTGGAAAGGCAAAGTTTAACTCGGCAGATATTACAGGTTCGATAACTGATTTTGACAAAGCCTTGCAGCTTCGCCCGGATTATGACAAAGCGCTTGAGAACAGGGCCGAGGCGAACTACAAGGGACAAAACTGGAAAAGCGCTATTGCAGATTTCAACAAAATCCTTTCGACCGGTCGCGCCGATGTAGATATATATCAGAAGATAGGTTTTGCCAACTTCACATTGAAAGAATACAAGGCCGCGGCGGATGCCCTTACCGTTGTTACAGGAAAGGGAATGAAAGACAAGGATGTTTTTAGAATGCTCGGTCTTTCATGGAGCTTCTCTGGCAATTGCGGTGAAGCAACGAAGGCGCTGAGTGCCGCTGTTTCCCTTGGAGTTTCCGATAAGGAAGTGCTGCGGGAGCTTGGTCTCTGTCAGTACAAGAATAAGGAGTATGCACCGTCTGTCGAGACGCTTAGCAGAGCAATAACTGCGGGTGCCACAGATAAAGACGTGATGTTGGCGCGAGGCAATTCGTCTTTCCTTCAAAAAGATTACGAGAGCGCTACCAAAGATCTAGAGAAGGCAGTTGCTGCCGGAGCATCGGAATTCGAGATGTTCCGAAATCTTGGCGACATGCGTTTCATCAAGAATGACTTTCCGGGTGCGGTGAAGTATTATGATGAGGCGATCAAGTTGTCATCAAGCGATGCCGTTGTTTTCAACAATCGTGGAAAAGCAAAGTTGATGAATGGTGATGCGGCCGCGTCGGTTACTGATTTCGACAAAGCGATTGCATTAAATTCATCTTACGGAAAAGCATTGATGAATCGTGGTACTGCGAGGTATTCGGTGAAGAACTTTGCGGGTGCCATCGAAGACCTTGAAAAAGCGAAATCCACGGAAGGTGAAACCGCTGAAGTTTCCAAAATGCTTGGCTTGTCGTATTATCATACCGGCAAGAAGGAGCAGGCGAAATCAAATCTTGAAAAGGCGATTCAATCGGGAGTGAAGGATGGCAAAGTCTTTTATTACGCCGGTCTTCTAAGATCTGAATCCGGTGATCTTAAGGGGACGATTGATGCCTTTAATCAGGCGGAAGCCAATGGTGAGAAAGAACCTGAGATGTACATGATCAGAGGTAAGGCCTATTTCGCTGATAAGGGATACCAAAACGCAATCACAGACCTTGAAAAGGCGGAAAAAGCAGGCAAATCCGATCTCTCTTCTGTCGAGGCAACTGGAATTTCCTATTATAACATTCAAAAGGAAACCGAGGCTGTTCCCGCACTTGAGAAGGCACTTTCACTTGGTTCAAAGAACAGCGATGTGCTGACATCACTCGGTAATCTAAGATTCAAATCTGGGAATTATCCAGGAGCCGTGGAGTGTTACGACAAAGCAATCGCTGCGGGCGTAAACGATCCGATTGTTTTCAATAATAGAGGAAAAGCAAAGCTGAACAACGCCCAACCTAAGGAGGCGATCGCTGATTTTGATCGCGCTATTGGTTTGAGAAATGACTATACACAAGCATACCGTAATCGTGGAGCGGCAAAGTTTTCATTGAATGATTTCGCTGGTTCGATCAATGACTTAAGTGTCGTCGTTTCCAGAAATGATGCTGGCCCCGATGATTTTTATATGCTTGGGGCGTCAAAATTTAATACCCGTGACTATGCTGCTTCTGTTGCCGATCTGACAAAGGCTATCGAAAAAGGGACGACAGAGATGAAAGCTTTTGCTTATCGTGGCCAAGGTCTTTTTGAATTGAAACAGTATGAGAAATCTATTCCCGATCTCACCATTGCGATTGAGAAAGGAATGAAGGAACCTTCGATGTACCTCAAGAGGGGAACGGCAAAGTATCTGATGAAGGATTACAATTCGGCCCTTATTGACATTGATAATGCGGTGACAAGCGGAATTCGTGATGCAGTCGCTTACGATATGCGCGGTCATTGTCTCTACGAAATGAAAAGGGTTGATGAATCAATTCCGAATTTTGATGAAGCGATCGCACTCGACTCAAAGCTGGCTTCGGCCTATTTTCACCGCGGTGATGCGCGTTTCGTGAAAGAAAATATGACTGCAGCTATTGATGATTACAATCAGGCCATTGCCCAGGGCCTGAAGGACCCATTACTCTTCAATAATCGAGGAAAAGCATATTTCAAGCTTGAAAACTATACTTCTGCGTTGCCTGACTTTACCCAGGCAATTTCACTGAGAAAGGATTATGCAAAGGCGTTTGAAAATCGTGGACAGACTTACTTCAGGATGAACAAGTATGATGAGGCGGTTAAAGATTTTCGCGAAGTTGAAAAGCTAAGTGATAAGCCATCTACCGATTTGTATCGCATGATGGGAGAGGCATACCATGGTGCAGGGAAAGTGGTATTAGCACGTGAGTATTATGATAAAGTGATCAACGCCGGGGTGAAAGACAAAGATGTTTATTATAAACGCGGGTTGATGCAGCTGGAAGCTGATGAGTTCGCGGGGGCAATCTCCGATTTCGATAATGCTATTAAGGCTGGCGAAAACACTGTGGTGTTATTCCTCAACAAGGGCCGTGCACATCTTGGCCAGGAGGATACAAAGTCGGCAGTAGCCGCACTCAACCGGGCAATCGACCTGGACCCAAAAAGTGTTGATGCACATTTCAACCGCGCGCTGATCAAAGAAGGACTTGGAGATTTTGAAGGAGCAATCCTCGATTACAATAAGGTGGTTGCGATGAATCCAAACGACGGACTTGCATACTATAACCGCGCAACGTGTAAGGCTGGTCAGGACGACTACGGAGCCGGCGTATCAGATATGGATGAAGCTATTCGTATCGACCCTAAAAACGCTTCTTATTATAAGCAGCGAGGAAACTTCTATTACCAAATGAAAGAGAAGGAGAAGGCATGTTTTGACTGGCGCAAAGCGGTAGAATTCGGCGATAGCAAGACACGTTTCCAACTGGATCAGTATTGCAAATAGCCATTGCGTTGCACAAATCTTCGAAAGCGGGTCTTCTAGCCCGCTTTCTTTGTCTTTCAGGATCTCGTTCCGGCCTACACAGCCAAAGGAGTGACCACATCGGGAGTGTTTCTTACATAGGACAGTTGGATCTCTTCTCTTATTTTTTACCACGCGCTTTTTGAGGCAATTTTGAATCGTCGATCGGGAAGGAATGTTGAAGATTGTCTTATTACTGAGTTTGTGTTTTTCGGGAACCATCGCCGGTTTTTCAAATGAAATCAGCGGCAAGGTTATCGCGGTAATAGACGGAAACACCATCGAGATCGAGTCTTCGGAAAATGGAATTCAAAGGGTTGTTCTCTTCGGCATTGATTGCCCTGAGCTCGATCAGAATTTCGGGAATGAGGCCCGGACATTTCTCCAGAAGATAGTATTCAACAAAAAAGTTTCTGTTGAATTGAAAGGGAAGGATCGGACAGGCAACTATTTAGGAGTTGTCCTTATCAACGATGATGATGTAAGGGTCGAGTTGTTGAAAGCCGGCCTCGCGTGGACGAAGGAAATGGATCCCGACCAATCACTTGAAGGGTACAGAAAGTGGGCGCAGCAGAAAGGCAAAGGTCTTTGGAAAGATCCCGACGCCACAGCCCCATGGACCTTTAGGCGTCAACAGAGCATGTCAAAGCCGAAATCGAGTTAAAGTTTAGTTTTATTTAGTTTAGGGTTAAAGGTGCGAAAATGGCTCCCCGGGAAATCGGGGAGCATTTTCTTTTTTAAGCCCCCTGTCATCGACTTAAATGTCAATTAGACTTTGTCCGGATAATAAACCGGACGTTTCAGAGTTTAGGTGTAATGAAGTTTATAGTCTTCGTTATACCAATAACCCTTTTTCATTTCCAGCTTCGTGCACAAACTTCCGGCAAGGAAAATTCTCTCCGTCCGGACCGTACCGGTTACAGTTTCCCTTCACGTGCAGAGGTTACCAAGAGAGAACGACAGGCGTTGAAATCAAAAACGACAGTTGACCTTCAGAAAGAGTATTATGAGAGAGTGAAGACTGTCGCGAAGACACGTAAAAAGGCTGCGCGGGAAATGGAGAAACCACAATATTCCGACTTCCGATACTTCGGGCACAAACGTATTCCAAAAAGACGGTCACCTGCGAATATGCGGTTTTGTAGGGAGTGCGGCATCAGGCATTGAGCCGGGGCGCGGGGGTTCCTAACAATAGTATGGTTGCACACAGTGGGAAGTTCGTCGTACCTTGTGCAGAATGGGCCTTTCCGCATTTATCGAACATACAAACCTGAGTCCGGTGCTCACCATCGGTGATATCGACCGGCTCGTGGAAGAGGCAGCTCAATATCAGTTTCACGGCATTTGTATTCCACCGTTCTGGTTGCAGCGTGCGCGCCGTGAAATTGGAACGCGACCTATTTCCCTGATCACCGTTGCCGGATTTCCTTTGGGATATTCGATGACTGAAACCAAAGTCGACGAGATACGCCGTGCGATTGACAACGGTGCAGACGAAGTTGATATGGTGTGGAACTTGTCTGCATTTAAGACTGGGCTACCGTGGACCAAGATTGAAGTAGCTAAATGCAGCAAGGCAGTCCATGACAATGAAAAGATTCTGAAAGTTATTATTGAAACCGCTTATCTCACTCCAGAGGAAATCGACACAGCGTGTAAGATATGCGCGGATGCTGGCGCAGACTTCGTGAAAACATCAACTGGATTTGCGTCTTCAGGAGCGAAAGAAGAAGACGTTCGAACGATGAAGCATGCACTACCGCCATCGGTAGGGATCAAAGCATCAGGCGGGATCAAGACCAGAGAACAGGCTGAAAAATTAATTGCTGCCGGCGCATCACGACTGGGTACCTCATCCGGCATTGCGCTTATCGCAAACTCAGAACAACAGAAAACAAACCAAACCCTATATTGATAATGAGTGATTTTTTGAAGAATGTATTTCCGGAAGAGTCCGGTATTCCACAGGATTTCAGGATTGAATCTCCCGTTGAGCAACGTGAGTATCTGATTAATGGAGAGATGAAGCGCTGGGAAGGAAATCTGAACCCGGTATTGAGTCCTGTATTCGTGAAAGAGGGAAATGCATATAAACAAAAGATAATTGGAAGCACACCGCTTCTTACTTCGAAGGAGTCACTCGAAGCGCTTGACGCCGCAGTTAAGGCTTATGATCTTGGTCACGGTAAATGGCCGACGATGAGTGTAACCGAGAGGATAGACCACGTAGAAAAATTTCTTGCTGACATGCGGAAGAAGCGTTCAGAAGTAGTAAAGCTTCTGATGTGGGAAATTGGAAAAACATTGAAGGACTCTGAAAAGGAGTTTGATCGTACATGTGATTACATCGTCGACACGATAAAGGCATACAAAGAGCTGGACCGGAATTCTGCGAAGCTCATTGAAGACCAGGGATTCATGGCGCAGATCCGTCGCGTGCCTTTAGGGGTATCGTTGTGCATGGGGCCTTATAACTATCCACTCAATGAAACATTCACAACCCTGATACCTGCGCTCATCATGGGGAACACTGTGGTGTTTAAGCCTGCGAAGTATGGTGTTCTGCTGATACGTCCGTTGATTGAAGCATTCCGGGATAATTTCCCGGCCGGGGTTATCAATATCATTTACGGACGAGGAAGAGAAACAGTAGGTGCTCTTATGGAAAGCGGAAACATAGACGTGTTTGCTTTCATTGGAACGAACAAAGGAGCGAACGATCTCAAGAAGCTGCATCCAAAGTCTCACAGGCTGAAAGCCATCCTGGGTCTTGATGCGAAAAACCCTGCCATCGTTCTTCCTGATGCAGACCTCAATGTAGCTGTGCAGGAATGTATTTCTGGTAGTCTTTCCTTCAATGGACAACGCTGCACCGCGTTAAAAATCCTTTTTGTTCACAAGTCTATCCTGGATGAATTTGTGGAACGGTTTAACGCAGAGGTAGCTAAGCTTAAGCCAGGCATGCCGTGGGATAGTGGTGTCGGTCTTACTCCGCTGCCCGAACCTGGTAAAGTCGAATACCTACAAGAGCTTATCGATGATGCGCAAAAACATGGCGCGCAGATCATGAATGAAAACGGAGGAGAACACCTTAACTCATTCTTCTATCCGGCAGTACTTTGTCCTGTGAATGAGAAAATGCGCCTTTATTATGAAGAACAGTTCGGGCCTGTTGTACCGATTGTTCCATTTGAAAATGATGACGAAGCGGTGCAGTATGTTTTGAATTCCAACTTTGGTCAGCAGGTAAGTATCTTTGGACAGGATTCAAAAAGAGTTGCGCATCTGATGGATGAGTTTGTGAATCAGGTCGGACGAATCAACCTTAATACACAAAGTCAGCGTGGTCCGGATACATTTCCATTCAATGGAAGAAAGGATTCAGCAGAAGGAACGCTTTCAGTTGCTGATGCGCTTCGGGTTTTCTCTATCAGAACTCTCGTGGCAACACGTCAGACTGAGCCGAACATCCAGATCATTAGTAACATCATCAGGAACAGGGAATCTGCATTCCTGAGTACGGACTACATCTTCTAGATTACAATCGTTCTTTGCTTGAATAGCACTGTTGGTCTTGTTACTTTGAGTCATTACAAAAAGAAATGACCAGAAAGCATATTTCCATAAGTGTGAGGGGACGGGTACAAGGGGTTTCCTATAGAGTATCCGCCGCGGGGAAGGCAAAGGACTTTGGCGTATGCGGATTTGTGAGGAATCAGGAAGATGGGACGGTGTACATAGAGGCGGAAGGAAATGAAGACGAACTGGAGCGTTTGGTAAAATGGTGCCATTCGGGACCGCCACGGGCGGAGGTGACTTCATGTGAAGTTGCCGACGGTGTTCTGAAGAATTTCAGTGAATTCAAAATTCTACGATAACCATGGATGTGAGTGTAAAATTTCTCGGTGGGGCCAAGAGTGTGACAGGATCAAAGTATCTGCTCGACATTGGCGGCTTCAAGCTCCTTTTTGATTGCGGACTCTTCCAGGGTGTGAAAGAATTACGTCTTCGGAACTGGGATCCGTTTCCGGTGGATCCGACCACTGTCGACGCGATCGTCATAAGCCACGCTCACATTGATCACACAGGGTATCTTCCCAGGCTCGTGAGTCAGGGTTACGCCGGACCAATTTATTGTACAACCCCTACGGCAGATCTGATGGAGTTGATGCTTCTTGATTCGGCGAAGCTGCAGGAAGAAGAAGCGGGGTATGCGAAGAAGAAGGGATACTCAAAGCACGAGTCTCCGAAGCCGCTCTACACAGAATCTGATGCGCGGGCAACATTTCCCATGTTCAGAACTTTCGACTATGAGCAGACCTTCGACGTCAATGACAACATCAAGGTAGTCTTTCACGATGCCGGTCACCTGATGGGATCGGCGATCACCGAAATATTTATCAAAGGAGATAGTCAGCAAAAAAAGATTGTGTTTTCCGGCGACATCGGCAGATACGATCAAGCCATTCTTCGAAACCCTTATGAGGTGAAGAGTGCTGATGTATTGTTTGTTGAATCTACTTATGGAAGTACCAGTAACCCTGCCGTTAGCCCAGAGCCGGATCTGACGAGAATCGTCAATGGAACCTTCGAACGCGGTGGACTCCTTCTCATTCCTGCGTTTGCTGTCGGAAGAACACAAGGCCTGCTTTACTATCTGCGCAAGCTCATGACCGAAGACAAGATTCCGGATGTTCCTGTTTATGTGGACAGCCCAATGGCTATATCGGCGACTTATCTGTTCTATAAATATCCGACCTATCATCAGCTTGGAGTCACATCAAAAGATCTAGCACAGGAAACGGAGACGAATATGCTGATCTTTGTGAAGTCCAGTCAGCATTCCAAAACGTTGAATGATCTGAAGACCAGAGCAATCATCATATCCTCCAGCGGAATGATGACAGGAGGAAGGATTCTGCATCATATGTACCACCGTTTGAAGAATCCCAACGACACGATTCTCATCGCTGGCTATCAGGCGGAGGGGACGCGGGGCCGGGATCTCCTGGAAGGTAGCCCAACCATTAAGATTCACGGAGAGGAAGTGCCAGTGAATTGCAAGGTGGAATACATGTCATCCATGTCGGGCCACGCTGATCGCGATGAGCTTTTCCGATGGCTTGGTGCCCTCACCGAAAAACCTAAAATCACCTTTTGTACTCACGGAGAAGGAGAGAAGATTGAGAACTATGCCAACGCCATCAGAGAGAAACTCGGATGGAACGTGGCTGTGCCGCGGTATCTCGAAAAGGCAGTATTATTTTCAGGAATATAACGGAAAGGCTAAGCGACCTTCTGTTTGACGAGTCCCTTTTGAGGATCAACTTTCAGTTCGAAGAAACGGGTAACAAAGACACTCATCCTCATTCCTGCCATCTGCGGCGTGTAGTCCTCGGGATAGAAGACCGTTAATTCCAGGACGCTGCGCAGGAAATTTTCGTGTTTGCAGAATTCTTTCACCCACTTCCGAAATGCCTCATCCCATTCTTCGCGATACTTGGAAAAATCATCGCGGCCGTCGAAGATGAAGGAGAGTTGATTGTCGGAATAATACAGGAATCGGTAAACGCCGGTAAGAGTGATATAAAACTCCCGCAGGTGAGACAGGTCGCCTGAAGTGTGGCCTTCTATGCGCCGAGCTGTGTCGTCGTCGATACCTAGTGGGTTATAACGAAGGAGGTACTCGACCTTTACGAAGTCGACGAGGTATTGAAGGAGGTTTTCTTCTAGGGAAAGTTGCGCCTGTTCGAGAATATAATTTTTGTCGCGCGGAAAAAATTTACGAGTCACTCGCTAAAGGTTTGACAAAAATAAATGGAAAAGCAGAATTACGGAAATGTCTTACCCGATATCTGGATATCTGTGAGGAAGATACTTAGTCAATAGGAACATTCACGTGCCGCTCAGCATGGTAAGAGGACCTGACCAGCGGTCCTGACTCCACGTAACGGAGTCCGCGTTTGAGGCCTTCTTCGCGATACATCTCAAAAGTGTCAGGGTGAATAAACTCGGCAACTTCAAGATGCATCTTTGTAGGCTGAAGATACTGGCCAAGCGTAAGGATCAGGAGACCATTTTCCGCGAGATCATCCATGGCCTTGAAAACTTCCTCCTGGGTTTCGCCTAGACCCAGCATTATACCAGATTTGGTTCGTTTACCCGCTTCCCGCGTACGACGAATTTGTTCAAGACTCCTTTCATATTTAGCCTGTGGGCGAACCATGCGGTACAACCTGCCAACGGTCTCCATGTTGTGCGAAACAACCTCTTGTCCCCCTTCGATCATTCTATAAAGCGCGTCCCAATTTCCTTTCGTGTCCGGGATGAGGGTTTCGATTGTCGTTGACGGACTCACTTGTTTCGTCTGAACCACCGTCTGATACCAGACCTCTGCTCCACGATCTTTGAGTTCGTCACGGTTTACCGATGTAATGACCGCGTGTTTCACTCCCATTAGTTTGATCGCTTCGGCCACGCGCGCAGGTTCATTCACATCATATTCCGTCGGTCTTCCCGTCGCCACTGCACAGAAGGTACAACTCCTCGTGCAGACGTTTCCGAGGATCATAAAGGTGGCAGTTCCCGCTCCCCAGCACTCACCCATATTCGGGCAATTGCCGCTCTCACAAATTGTGTGAAGTTTATAGTTATCGACCAGGCGTCTGACTTTGGCATACTCCGGACCTACCGGGAGTTTTACCCTGAGCCAGTTCGGCTTGCGTTTACGTTCGTCTGGGGAGATGACGGGTAGTTCTATCATGGGGATGCTTTCAGCGCACTCTTTATATAAACTAATTATTTCCCGATTAGTTCTTTATACTGCTCGGCGGAAAGCAGATCTCTTGAGTCGCCGGTGATCTGAATACGAATCATCCATCCATCGCCGTAAGGGTCTTCATTCACCTTTTCTGGGTTGGCATCAAGTACGGGGTTGACTTCCAATACTTTGCCTCCCACAGGCATATACAGGTCGGATACAGTCTTCACTGCCTCCACTGATCCAAAGATTTCATGCTGCGCGACATCCTGGCCCACCGTCGTAATATCTACGTAAACGATGTCTCCTAATTCGCTTTGCGCGAAGTCTGTGATGCCTACGGTGGCGGTGTCGCCATCGATCTTTACCCATTCATGGTCTTTGGTGTACTGAAGCCCGTCAGGAATATTCATTGATAAGATTGTTTAGTAAGCCAAAAATAGGGGAAAAATCGAAAAGAAAGGAGTTGCCGGAGAAAGGGAAGAGGGAGGCCAAAAAAGTACTGCGAAACAGTCATCCTGACAAATTAAATCCGAGTTTGGGCCGGCAGCATAGAATTTGATTTTGTCACTGGGCCAGACTGAAGCGAATTTGTGCACCAAACCTGGTTTGGGTCCTCGGTGCTGACGTTGTAATCAGCGGTTCGTTGGAGTTTCTTTCAAAGTAGAGTTGCACCGTAAGCTTCTGGTTGACCGTATAACTGACATTCGGACGAAGCTGGAAGTTTATGTTTCCGTTTGTAACGACATCGAGTTCATCCATTTTCCGCTGAATTGTTTTTGTCTCACCAATGGTGGTGTTTAAGCGGAATGTCACGTCGTTCTTCAATACGATAGTGCGTCCCTGTGATTTAAACGGAAGCTTCATATTATTCTTGGTGAAGCCCAGTTCGAAGGTGACGTCTTTGCTGTTCAACTCCGTGATTTGAGCGTTTGAAATATTCAGTGCCACGTCTCGCTTGGTCTTGTATTGGAAGTTGGCTGTAACGCGGCTTTTCGTCCGAACATTGACACCCACTAATGGAGAGAACTGCTCTGAAATCATCACCTGGCTGATGATGTAAACGGGAAGAAGATTGTCGTCCCTGAATGCGCCGTAGTAAGTGCGGTTGTAGTCTTCTATGTTTCGATCTAATTGCAGTACGTTCGGATCGTTGAACTGAAGAGAGTTCGAATAATTGGTAACCGCATAAATACTTTGGTACGCGTGAGATATAGTAACTGATTGAAACACATCCTTAAAAAATCCCACTCTGGTCAACCCTGAATAGTCAATTCGCCAGTTAGGCATCAGGTTGCGTGGGAAAGGACTGAGGGACACTGTTGACGCGTTATCTCCTGTGTATGCAGCAAGAAAAGCTGGAATGAGCACATCCTGCGCTACATCATATTCGTTATTGGTCAGCAGGCGGAAACG
>JAEYXN010000110.1 GCA_023431285.1 Bacteroidota bacterium | reverse complement strand
GCAATCACAGCACCTAACCTTACGGCTCGCGACGGGTGCGAATTCAGTGCCTTAAGCGCGTCCTCATTCCCGATTCTTGCAAGGGCCAGACTCGCCCCATGCCGGATATACACATCCTGATCGTCGTTCTCTGCCAGGAGCTGTATGAGCTGGTCAACGGCTCCGGCATACGCGATGCGTCCCAGCGCCTCAGCGGCAAAGAACCTGGCCCGCGGGTATTCATCCTTCAATAATGGAAGCAGGAACTCTCCTGCGTCCTTGTATCGTACGTCACCGATCCACTTCGCCGCCTGTGCGCGTATTTCAGGGTCGGAGTCCTGTAACAAAGGGACAAGTACTCCTGCATTCTTCATATCCTTTCGCGCGAGTTGACTCACACCCCAGATAGAATTCACCCTTGCAAGCTGGTGATCCTTTTGAGCGATGTACTTCTTAAAGACTTCCATCCCTTTATCGTCTCTGCGAGCCAACTCGAATTGAGACTTCTGGCGGATACGCATGTCGGCATGCGTAAGCAGTTTTCCAAGCTTGTCCAGATCATACTTCTTGAAGTCATCACCCAGGAGTTGTTTTACTTCCCGCCTTTCAGCTTCAAATCCATTTGCATCAAGCTTCCAGATACGGCCATGATCTTTGGTCTCCCATCCATCAATCCAGTCTGCTACATACATTGCCCCGTCAGGACCGAAATCAATTCCGGTCGCGAGAACACCACCAAGAATCTTCTTCGTTTCAGCAAGCTCGAATGATGCTCCTTTGGGTTTCAGCTTGAAAGCATGGATACCTGATTGAGCAGGGTTACCCAAGAACTCAGCAATGAAGAACGTCTTTGTCCATTCAGGCCCCAGCGCGGTACCCGGATTATAAAGCATCCCGGTAGGACCATTTACATAATTAATGATTGGAGGGAGAATGTAGGCAGCCTGACCTTCAAAGCGAGGCACATACAGCTTTTCGTCCATCCACACTTTATAGGTGTTATTATCGGGATCGCGGTATTTTCCGAATTGCCAGTTTATGCGCCAGCCAATATCGGCTCCGTTGACAACGTACACTATGCGTTCACTTTCGCCGGGGTGATCTCCATCATTATCTTCGCTGATCAGGTTTCCGTATTCGTCAAACACAAATTCATGCGTATTGCGATTGCCATAAGAAAACACCTCGAAGTCGCTGCCGTCAGGATTGGCGCGCACGATGACACCACTATTTGGATGTTCGTATTTTTCTCCATTCTTTCCTTTTCCGTTGAAACCAATATCTCCTATCTGCCAATAGATCTTTCCTTCAGGCCCGACTTCAATACCTGACATCCCATGACCACCAAACCCGATGTGTACTCCATAGCCGTGTGAAAGAGATTCCTTGCTATCGGCAAGACCATCATTGTCTTTATCAAGAACTCGCCACAGGTCAGGTCCGATACCAATGAACAGATCTTCCTCATGTTTCAGGACTCCACCGGCTGCATCAGTAACTTCCTCATGAAAATCTTCTATCACCAGTTGTGACTCATCAGCAAGCCCATCCCCATCAGTGTCGGAAATACGATATACGTGTTCTTTCTCAATAGTCATGTCACGCCAGTCATGGGAACCATCCCCATTGACATCTCCAAGCCACTTGTTTTTGTCGCTGTTCTCAGGACTCAGCGTCTTTCTAAGGAATGCTCTCTTGTCCTCGATAGTCTGGAGGCTTATAGATTCAATTTCCCAATCCTGGTGGCCACGGATATCGAACTCAGAATTCTTTTGACGATTAGTGCGTGTATAGAACAGGTTGCCGTAGTCATCGATGTCAATAGACACCGGATCGGCAACCAGGGAATCCACACCCCATAGCTTCAGCGTGAGGCCATCACCAATCTCGGGAGTAACCTGTGATTCGATCGCTTTAGCCATCGAAGAGACTCTTTCAGGTGAATATGCTCGTATCCTCTTGTCTTTGGGAGTTGACTCGTTCTCACATCCCGAGAGAACAAGGATCAGAGAAAGTGAAGCGGCGAGGATGGGAAAGCGTTTGGGGAAAGTGTTCATGTTGTTGGGTTCTGACTATTATGATCACAATAAATACAAAGGAATGCAAAATTACACAAGGTCGGAAGACTAACTTGTTAAGGGGGTTTGGCGGTTGAAAAAAGACGACCAGTGGCTAACTTATTTTTTGGTTAACCATCCGTTCGCATCCATCCAGTTTCTGAGGCGCTCCATCCATTTGTCTGACGTGGTTGGGTTATTCATTCCAAACCCGTGTCCGCCTTTCTGGTAGATATGCAATTCAGCAGGGACTTTGTTCTTTACGAGGTTGGTGTAAAAGATAACACTGTTTTGCGGACTCACTCCACCATCGTCACTTGCGTGTACCAGGAACGTGGGAGGTGTTTCTGAAGTAACTCTCTTTTCATTGGAGAATAGATTAATCTTCTCCGGTGAAGGATTCTTCCCGATCAATTGATCCCGCGACCCGGTATGTCCGACAGAATCATCGAAGCTGATTACGGGATAAATAAGTACCAGAAAGTCAGGTCTCAGACTGACATTGGTTTGAATGATCTTATTATTGAAATGTGTACCTGCCGTTGCCGCAAGATGTCCGCCAGCCGAAAAGCCCATGACTCCTATTCTTGCCGGATCAATTTTATAGGTCGCAGCATTTTCTCTGACAACCCTAATGGCCTGTTGTACATCTTGCAATGGACCGAGTTCACGATTCACCATCGCGTCTCCGGGAATTCTGTATTTCAAAACGAAAGCAGTCACTCCCATTTCATTAAACGACCTGGCTACATCTGTTCCCTCATGAGTGATTGCGTTTACCCAATATCCCCCACCAGGGCAAATGATCACAGCGGTCCCATTAGCCTTTGTCGGGTCCGGTTGATAGATTGAAAGCGTCGGACGGGAGATTTTCTCAACGATGGTGATACCATTTCTCTCTGAGGTTTTCTCTTCGTCAGGAACTGCTTTCGAATTTGGAATTTCTCCAGGATAAAGTGGAATGGTTTGGGCATTCACATAATATGATGTCGACAGCAACATCAGCAAAAATGCAGGAGCTTTCATTGGTACGGTTTAGTATTGAAAGGTACTTATTTTATTAAGGCTAGTCAGCTTCCAGGATGGCTGCCCATCCACCACCCGGCGCAAGCTTTATAGGAAGCTTCATGCCTTTCGACACCTCAATCCCTTCCTTCTTATAATCGGTGGCGTCTCTATCAGCATTTATACCATCACGAAAAACCGTCGCCTTAAAATTGCCTTCAGGCAGAAAAGAAAAGTCGATGGTAATTTCTCGTGCCGTCCAGTTAGTCATCGCGCCAACATACCAGTTGTTTCCCTTCCTGCGTGCAAGCGCGACGTATTCACCCATCTTTCCATCCAGAGGGATATTCGCATCAAACGTAACAGGCATTCGCACTATGAAATCCGTGCATTCCTGCTCCCGCATATAGGCAGTGGGATTGTCTGATAGCATCTGCAGGGGCGCGTCATAAATAACGTACATGGCAAGTTGATGGCATCGCGTTCCCTTGCTCATCGGATTTGCATTGATGGGACGAAAGCTTGCTTCGGTGGCATTGCGCATCGCCCCGGGGGTATAATCCATAGGACCAGCGAGCATTCTAAGGAACGGGATGGTAACAGCATAACGAGGCTGATCCTCGTTGGCCCACTTGTAATTCTCAAGACCCTTGACGCCCTCATACCCAAGCACATTTGGATAGGTCCGTTGAAGCCCGGCGGGTTTATGAATTCCATGGTAATCGACGAGCATTTTATATTCCGCCGCCTTACGCGCGATCTCGTAGGTTGAGGCCACAGCAATCTGATCATCCCGGTCGATGAAATCTATCTTCAAGCCTTTGATTCCCATCTTGGCAAATTCAGGGAATGCACGATCCATTTGATTCTGCACTGCGAACCAGGTCGCCCATACGATTATCCCCACATTCCTGGTCTTACCATAGGCGACGACCTCTTCCAGATTAAGGTCAGGATTTCTGGCATACAGATCCAAGGCATTAGACCACCCGTCATCGATGATGATATAAGGAATCTTGTTTGCTGCTGCGAAGTCGATGTAATACTTATACGTGGGTGTATTGATCCCTGCCTTGAAATCGACGTTGGATATATTCCAATCATTCCACCAATCCCAGGCTACCAGACCAGGTTTGATCCAACTCACGTCCTGAAGACGATTTGGAGAAGCAAGCTTTTGAACAATATCATTGTCAAGCAAGTCTTTATCGTTACGGCTTATCGCCACAACCCGCCAGGGAAGATTGCGGCTTCCTTTTATATTGGCAATGTACTCTGCTCGTTTTGTAGGAATAAGATTCATACGGTTATGTCCGCCATTCTTCCATTCAAGCGGATATGGAGCAAACACACTCTTCAGACCTCTACCGTTCTCATTAAGATCCAGGTACATTCCCGGATAATCTTCAAGGTCCGCCTCCAGAATTACTGCTTTGATATTGTTCGCGGTTTCAACGGCGAGAGGTGTGAAGGCAAGTGAGTCTTTAGGAAACTTTGAAAGAGGAATTTCCCGGTACAGCGCTTCAAAAGAAGAATTGAAAGTCTCTCCTCCACGGTAATCCCATTGTATTGGAAGAGTGCTATTGAAGTCTCCTGCGAAATTGAAATTAGCCTCCTCATGATTTACGGTGACGTTTCCCTTCTTCTTCAGCACAAACCGGTACGCAACGGCATCATTATACGCCCTGAACTGAATAGCATAATCGCCGCGACAGTTTAGTGTGATCTCATTAAAGTGATCACGTATTTCAGCCTTCCGATAGTTGATAGTTTTAAACGATGTATTAACCGTCCTTGAAGGAGACGACGTGACACGTACATTCTCACCTGGCGATGTGCCATCCCCAAGTTGAAGGGAAATAGCCGATGGTTCGATGATACCATGGCCGCCGCTACTCACTGACCACAACAGCTTAGGACCCGCTTTAATGTGAATGGTTATTTGCTTGTCTGGGGAAGAAACACGAAATTCCTTTGTTCCCTGGGCTCTTGATGCCAATACTATACAAAGGCTTGACAGGAGTAGAAAAGCGACCTTTTTCATGAGATCATCGGTTGATTTGTTATTGTAAGTAAGCGTATTACACCATACTAGTCAAATCATTTTAATTCGTGTGTTATGATCGTGACAGTCCAGTATAGTTAAGACCACTTCCTTCTTTATTTTACAGCTCTGAAAAATCTGACAATGCGTTTCCCCATTAATATCTGTATTCTTCTGTTTATCAGTTCTACCTCTTGTATTTCACAATCCCTGGATTCCCTTTTTCACAACCCACCTGTGTCCGCCAGACCCAAGGCATTATGGCCCTGGGTAAATGGAAATTTTAGCTACTCGGCAATCACTTTTGAAATGGAGGAAGCCAAAGAGAAAGGAATGGGAGGTTTTGATATCTGGGACGTCGGAACTAACATGAATCCGGATAGGATTGTGCCCGCGGGTCCCCCGTTTCTCGGTGATGAGTCTCTTGACGCAATCGCACATGCTGTACGGGAAGGTAATCGACTTGGACTTGAGCTTGGCCTTATCAGCTCCAGCAGTTGGAATGCCGGAGGTACGTGGATAAAGCCTGAGCATGGTGCGATGGGGCTCTTCCGATCCGATACAGTCATTACCGGACCCGCAGTATTCAACGGCTCACTTCCTTTTCCTCACATCCCTGGTGAATATGGAAACAGAAAAACATTGGTACAAAGAAACGGTGATGGACTTCCTGTTTATTACAAAGAGGTGGCCACCATTCTCCATCCATTAAAGAATGATTCGCTTCTAAGGTCAACCGATATCCGGGTAATTGCCCGCGACGGGAGTGCACCTGGAAGCATTGAAATTCCCGCAGGTAAGTTCCGGTTGGTACGTTACGTATGTGCGCCCACAGGCCAACCGTTGATGGTTCCCAGTGAGAATTCGGTAGGACTTATGCTGGATCACTTCAGCGCCGAGGCTCAGGAAGCTAACATGAATTACATTTTGCGACGATTAAAGGAGAAGTTTCCAAACCTAAGTGAGCAGTCACTAAGGTATCTATACGAAGACAGTTATGAAGTAAATACTGCCGTATGGACCGGCAAGCTTCCGGAATTCTTTCGCTCAAGAAAACACTACGACGTCCACTCTTATCTTCCGGCACTTGATGGATTCACCATCGAAAATAAAAACGTAACCGAACGGTTTCACTTTGACTTCAACAAAGTATTGTCAGATCTGATCATTGAAAATCATTATGCGAAAGGTCGTGAACTCGCGGAGAAGGAAGGCATCGGTTTTTATGCTGAAGCCGGTGGGCCGGGTCAACCGATACATAATGTTCCCTTTGAAGACTTGAGAGCCCTTGGAGCACTCACTGTCCCTCGTGGAGAATTTTGGAACAAACATCCAAAGCTTGAATTGCTTCAGATCGTGAAGGGCATTTCAAGTGCTGCACATATTTATAATCAGAAATCAGTGGAAGCGGAATCGTTCACCAGTGTGTGGCTATGGCAGGAAGGCCCTGGCGATCTTAAGCACCTGGCGGACCGCGCGATGTGTGAAGGACTCAACCGGTTTGTGTATCACACTTTTCCCCACACCACTCCCGAGGCAGGGAAGCCAGGATGGATCTACAACTTTGGAACATTGATCAGTACTACAAACGGATGGTGGCCAAAGTCAAAGGGATTCCACGAATACATTGCCAGGTGCAGTTATCTTCTGCAGCAGGGTAATTTCGTGGGAGACGTCGCATATTACTATGGTGACCAGGCCCCAAACTTTGTAAAGCCAAAACATATTCCTGAAGGACTTGGCAAAGGTTATGATTACGATGTGGTTAACTCCGACGCTATCCTCAACAGAATGGAAGTAAAGGACGGAAAAATATACTTGCCTCATGGACAGTCATACGAAGTGCTGGTTCTCCCCAATGATCAGAGAATAAATCCTGACGTCCTAAAGAAGATTGAGAAGATGGTGAATGAGGGTGCGGTCGTAGTTGGAAAAAAAACCACAAGAAGCTATTCTCTTTCCGACCACGTTTCCAATGATAAATTGATTCGCCAAATGTCGGACCGTCTGTGGAGGGGTGCCGGTAAGGAACGAAGCGTCGGTAAGGGAAAAATTGTCTCAGGTAAAACAGTAAGACAAGCGCTCACAGAGAAAGGCATCTTCCCTGACGTAGAGTTTTCATCAACTGGTCAAGATTCATGTGAGTTCATTCATCGCATCGTAGACAACACTCATATTTACTTTATTCGGAACAAGTCGAAAAGACCATTTAAAGGGATTGCGTCTTTCCGCGTCACGGGAAAGCAGCCGGAGTGGTGGAATCCCGTTGATGGTGCAACAAGACAAATTGAAGTGTATTCAGTTGAAGGGAAAAACCATACTGCGATACCCATGATTTTGGATGGACATGAATCTGCATTCATTGTCTTCCGGAATTCGTCTTTTCAAAGTTCAGTGAAGGGGACAGGGTACAATACTTCGAATGGAACGCTTAAGATTGAAGGAAAAAAATATCGGATAAGCACTCCCTGGAGAATTCGTTTCGAACATCATTCAGGAGAGCCTACGGAAATCCACGTTGATTCCCTTCGTTCTTTGCATCTGAACAACGATGAAAGAATAAGACATTTCTCCGGGCTCGCCACTTATCAGACTGAGTTTCCCATTCCCAATACGACGAACTCTCAAAAACTAATCCTTCGTTTAGGAAAGATAGAGGAGATTGGTGATGTATATCTCAATGGTGAACGCCTCGGATTGCATTGGTTCGAATCCCAAAGTTTTGATATTACGGGTAAGGTCCGTCCTGGAAAGAACATCCTGATTGTTGAAGTCGTGAATTCAATTAATAATGGACTGATCGGAGATTCAAAACGTGAACCGGGAAAACGAATTTACAAGAGTAACATAACCCGGCTTCCTAACGCGTGGACACAACCCTTTGCCGAAGCCCCTCTCCTGCCTGCAGGATTGTTGGGCCCTGTAGAAATAGAGATCCATTAACGCGACCATTCACTCTGTCATAATCAACAATGATTAAATGAATAAGAAAGCTCTTCTTGTTATCGTCTGCCTGGGGTATCTCACAGGCTCGGTCAATGCGCAGCTACGAGTCTCTGATAACAAGCGATATCTTGTTACAGCGGATGGCAAACCATTCTTCTGGCTGGGAGATACTGCATGGGAGCTCTTTCATCGTCTCAGCCGCGAGGAAGCTGACAAATATCTGCTGAACAGAAAAGATAAGTGGTTCACTGTTATTCAGGCTGTTGTTCTCGCAGAGCTCGATGGTTTGAAAGACCCAAATTTCTATGGAGAGGTTCCATTGGAAAACGATGATCCGACAAAGCCAAGGGAGGCGTACTTTATCCATGTGGATTACATCATCGATAAAGCGGACCAGTTAGGATTACACATTGCGTTGCTACCAACCTGGGGTGATAAAGTTTTTAAGGATCGGTGGGGCACAGGACCGGAAATATTCAACAAAGAAAATGCGAGAACTTACGGACGATGGATTGGAAGTCGGTATAAGAACAGAAAAAATATTATCTGGGTGTTAGGTGGTGATCGTAACCCACGAAACGAAAGTGATCTTGAGATCTGGAGAAGCATGGCCAACGGGATCGCTGAAGGTTGTGGGGGGCACGATAAGGCGTTGATGACTTTCCACCCGCAGCCCAATGCACCTGAGGATGGCGGTTCCGCAAAATACTTTCATAATGATGAGTGGCTCGACTTCAACATGTTTCAAACCGGGCACTGTCGTGATAACAACGTGTGGGATCGCATCCAACACACCTATAGTCTTACTCCAGCAAAGCCAGTCCTCGATGGCGAACCCATGTATGAAGACCACCCTGTCTGTTTTAACGCTGCAGACCTTGGAACCTCCAGTGCTTATGATGTCCGGAAGCTCGCCTACTTTGACGTGTTTGCAGGTGCATTTGGTCATACCTATGGGTGTCATGATGTGTGGCAGATGTATGCACCGCACAGACATCCTGTGAACGGTCCTCATTATCCATGGTACGTCGCGATCGATCTTCCAGGTGCGGGTCAGTTGCAGCATCTTCGAAGGCTGATCGAATCACGCCCCATGCTTACTCGTGTTCCCGATCAATCGTTGATAGATAATGCACGGGGAGCCGGGGACCGCGTGCAGGCAACGCGCGGCGATGACTACATCTTCATCTATTCATCACAGGGAATGAGGTTCACACTGGACCCTACAAAGATTTCCGGGAATGAAATCGTTGCCCATTGGTATAATCCAAGGAACGGAGAAGTTAAGGATGCAGGAAAGTTCTCTAAGAAGAAACGGGAATTCGTCCCCCCTTCTAATGGTTACGGTCAGGACTGGGTATTGATTGTCGACGATGCGGCAAGGAATTATCCCCTTCCTGTGAAATAACGGATAGCATATGCGCAAAAAGTATACGTACTCAACTCAGGGGGTTGTGGTCGCTGGCGAATAGGTAAACACGTATGATCCCGATCCCGCTTCCACCACAAGATCCGCGCCCTCAGGATGTATGTCCCGGTACGGATAGTTTACTATCGCTTTTCCACCTTCCATAACTGGTCCGCCGCTCGCGCCGGGAAGACGGATAGACGCCGTAGTGTTCGCAGGGATCGTTACTGAAACGGTCATCTTGCCATCCTTCATTTCCCACCCCGACCTGATCAATCCATAAGGACTCTTGAAGCTTGTCCGGGCGTACGTAAGTCGTTTATCCGGATGCGGCTGAATGAGTATTCTCTTGTAACCAGGTTCGATCAATTCGATGCCGCCAACGAACCTGTACATCCAGTCTCCAATAGCGCCATAGGCATAATGATTAAAAGAGTTCATTCCTGGAGTCTGAAAAGTACTGTCCGGCTTCTGTCCATCCCATCGTTCCCATATCGTTGTCGCTCCCATCTTCACAGGATAGAGCCATGACGGATAGCTTTCCTGCAGAAGCAACGTATAGGCTATATCATCATGACCAAATTTGCTAAGCACATGACACAGATACGGCGTTCCAAGAAACCCTGTGGTAAGATGATTCTCATAGGATTTTATGTTTTCCACTAAACGATCCGCGGCCTGGGTACGAAGGTTCTCCGGAAGCATGTCGAATTGAAGTGCAAGCACATAAGCGGTCTGCGTGTTGGAAACGAGCCTTCCGGAAGGCGTCATATATTCACGAAGAAAGGCTTCCTTTATCTTTTTCAGTTTTTCGGTGTATGTCTTCACATCATCTTGTTTTCCAAGTACTCTTGCTGTGTTAATGACCAACTGCGTAGAATGAGCCCAGAAACATTGACTGATGAGATACTTGTCAGTGACCGCAGCTCTTCCGTCGTTGTCATCAAAAGGACGATAGAATAACCAGTCACCAAAATGGAACGTTGTGTTCCATAGATCATTCCTGCTTTTTGAATCAATATACGAGAGCCATTTCTTCATGCTTTCGTATTGATCAATGAGATATTTCTTATCACCGTATACTCGGTACAGTTCCCATGGAATAATTGTGGCTGCGTCAGCCCATCCTGCTGATCCACCAGCGTCATCACCGAGCGCATTAGGAACAACAAAAGGTACGCTACCTGCACTAGTTTGATCCGCTGCAAGGTCCTTCAACCATTTCGTAAAGAATGCTGCAACGTCCATGTTATACGCCGCAGTGCGTGTGAACACCTGCGCATCCCCTGTCCACCCGAGGCGCTCATCACGTTGCGGACAGTCTGTCGGTACATCCACGAAATTGCCTTTTTGCCCCCAGATAATATTCTTTTGTAATTGATTCACCAGCGGGTTCGAACATTCAAACGTTCCCGTCTCTTTCATGTCGGAATGAACAACAACGCCCGTGAAATTCTCCGGCGTGATCGCCTTAGTAACTCCCTCTATGGCGATATACCGGAACCCAAAGAAGGTGAACTTCGGTTCGTATGATTCACCGTCAACACCTTTCGCTGTATAAGTAAGTGTTGCTTTCGCCGCACGAAGATTGTCGGTATAGAATTCGCCATACTTATCCAGTACCTCCGCATGACGAATAGTGACCGTGGTACCGGTACTTTCATTGATACGAAGGCGAACCCAACCTACCATGTTCTGTCCAAAGTCCACCACCTGCGTCCCCTTTGGTGTCTTGAAGATCTTAACTGGCTTGAGCTCCTGTATTCGCTTCACAGGGACTGTCTCATGGGCAACGAGTTTCGCCTTAGGTCGGTCTCCCGCTCTCACCGCATTCCATTGTGAATCATCGAACTTCGTCGTATTCCAACCCGCAACTTCTTTTCGTGCATCATACGTCTCCCCTTCATAGATCCCCGTCATTCGTACAGGCCCATCGTTGAAGCTCTTCCATGACCCGTCGGTGGCGATCACATTCTCTGTACCATCAGCATAACGCAGCCTTAACTCACAAATGAGTGCAAGCTCCTTTCCCCAGATTCCCCAGTTCGCTTCCCAGCCAAGATTGCTGCGAAACCATCCACTTCCTAACATTAACCCTATAGCATTCGCACCCTGACGTAATTGTTTCGTGACATCATAAACCTGGTATTGCACTCGTGCGTCGTAGGCGGTCCAACCTGGAGTAAGTACCTGGTCCCCTACTCTCGAACCGTTCAGAAATGGCTCATAGATTCCGAGGCTCGAAATATACATTCGTGCGGAGGCCACAGGCTTCGACGCGTCAAATGTCTTCCTTATCATCACTGCAGGGATGTACATGGCAGTATCATGTCTGGGATAAATCCACGAAGCTTTCCAGGACTCATCCTCCAACCCCGTTTCAAAGAACGCTGAAGAACTCCACTTCGATTCATTCTTCTTGTTATCCCACACCTTCACCTGCCAGAAGTAACGAGTAGCGGGCTCGATGTTAATAGTGAGCGGAACAAGTACCGATTCGGAAGAACTCACCTTGCCTGTCTCCTTAATGATTTTTTTAAAGGAAGGATCAGAAGCAATTCTGATGCTGTACGCAGTCTGAAGAACATCCCTTCCGTTGTGCTGCAGAATCCAACTCAATCGCGGTTCCTCAACAGGAATCCCGATTGGATCAGTCTTGCTGTTGCAGGTGAGCCCCGCTACCGAAAGACCCTGCCCGTAAGAGAGAATGCTCTCCAAAAGGAAAAGGAGGATCATCAAATTTCTGGTAATCATATCTTCAAGGTTAATTCACAGGTGACTCACTCTGATGGCGTGCAGAAATCCTGGCTTTATACATCCACTGACCAACCTCTTCTCTATGCCGGAACTATCAGATTAATATACGATTTCCTTAACAGATTATCATGGATCATTAGCAACAATCATTCAATAACAACACGATGAATACTTTCGCCGCGTGAATCCGAAATGCGGATAAGGTACATTCCCGGGGCCCAGCTTTTTGTATTAATATCGATACTTCCTTTTCCCTTCGACGAAAACTGAGAAACGGTTTTCCCTGTATGATCGGATATTGTGATCAGATGCGACTCTCCATTCTGCGGGAACTGTATTTTAAGCTGATCATTGGTTGGGTTCGGAAATACAGTAAATCTACCTGCGCTTTTTTTTTCAACTCCGGTAACAGATGCTGTGCTGACTGTCGTGATCGTGTTGATACTCTGAGCAGGAAGAATGACTGCAGAGCCAGAGAATACTCCGAGATCTTTGCCGTTCTCCCCCGATGATGTTCTATGAAGGTACAAGGTTTTATCCGTAGAAGGTAAAGTAAGATCCACATTCGTTTCACTTTCACCGTTGTTGATGAGCACAACCGTCATATCACCGGATGGCTCATGCTTGAAGGCAATCGCAAGTACCGACGCATCTGCCGAAGAAACCTCAATAACTTTAGCGCCGACAGGAACAAAGCGATAGAACTGTCGGAAGGCGTATCCAAGAGGTGTGAGCTGTCCTTTGTCGAGTAGCGCGTCGTACATTGACCAGTATATCCACGCTGAAATTCTGCCGAACTTCAACGCCAGGTACAAACTTCTGGTCATGTTGAATGCAAGAGGATACCCGCTTAAGTTGAAGTCGGAAGTCTCCGTCATCCATAACGGTTTGCCATGAGCAACGGTAATATTCTCATGAAGTGCAGTCCATCCATCAGCGGAGCCATAGTCAGGCGAAACCCCATCAACATATCCGTGCACTGCATAGATATCTAAATACTCTTTCACCTGCTCATCACCAAGGATTTCATTAACATACTTCGCCTGCCATCCCCATGACCATTCCGCCATATGTTCCGGACCAAAGAATTTTGTAGTAAGTCCCTCCAGCCGAAAACGCTGGCCTACAACGCGAAGGATTTCCGCATATTCATCGGGCATCACCACATTAGATTCAAAAGGGTTTGCGAAGAATGGTTCATTCTGAATACTGATCGCATAAAGATCCACGCCGGTCTTCTCTTTGAGCGTCTTCACATACACTGCAAGGTATTCGGCGAACTCTTCATAGTATTCGGGATTTAATCTTCCACCGCACATCTCTGTCCCGGGGCTTCCAACTGTACATTGATAACAATTGTAGCATTCTTCAGGACGTCGGTTGTCATCATCGAATAGTTTCATCCAGGTAGGCGGTGTCCACACGGTGGCAATCACTTTGGCACCGCGCGCCGACAAGTCCTTGATAAAATTGAATTGCTTCCCATTATCGCTGGAAGGTCCAAAGTTGAACCCCGAAGCATTGGCAACAGCCGGGTCGGGGTTATCATTAGATGGCTCGCCGTCCCAGTAGATCTGCGTGCGAAAGAATGTAACGCCCAGATTATCGATGGTCTCTGTAAGGTACGCAGCGTCGTAGTGCGGTGGCGCCTCCCACCAGGGCTTTGCCGATCCAAAGCCACCAAAGCCTTCAATGGTTTGATATTGCTTTGTATCATCCACAACTATTTGTACCTGCGCGTGAGTGTACCCACAGAACAAGACAGCGCTTACCAATAACAAAAACTTCATCATATCAGGGTTTCGACGAAGATCGGATATAACAAAGCCCCGGCAATCCTTTACTTTCCTGCTACTCCATTGATGCGAGATAGTTTCCGTAACCAACAACGATGGTTGAAAGAATAACGACTGCGATACCCGCAAGCATAATGTTCAGCGTTGGCCGTGTGGAACCCCGCCATTCTTTGAAGTATAAACCCCAGATATTACTGAATATGATGATAAACGCCATATGAAGCGTCCAGCTCGAAAAGTCGTACTTGCCCATTTGGCTTGAACCCATTCCATAAAAAAAGAACTGCAGATACCATGTCGTACCGGCGAGAGCACAGAAAAGGTAATTTGAGAGCAGAGGAGTTTCAGGATTTGTATAATCCTTCCCGGAGCGGTTTCGGATATTAAGGAATACAGACCAGACAAGATTGGTAGTGAGTCCACCGAGAAGCACGACAACAAGTACCGCGTTATTCTGATAGAGGGAGCCCGTTCCCATTTGCACTGCCAGCTCAGCAATAGGTTTTCCTGCGGCCATGCCGAATGCCATACACGAACTAAGAATACCGGAGAAGGTGGCAACAATAATTCCTTTGAAGAAATTAAACTCCTGAATTGTTTTCTTCTTCTCCTCGTCCGAAACTTCCTTTTCCTTTCGCATGCCGGCCCATCCGCAGATGGCGATTCCAAGAAGACAAACACCAAGGCCCAGCAGAATCATTTGCCCCGACGGGAGACGCGCCAGCGAAGCAAGAGACCCATCCCACATGGGAGGAATGATCGTACCGAAGAAGGAACAATATCCCAGAGCGACAGACATCCCCAGAGACAACCCGAGATAACGCATCGACAAACCGAATGTAAGTCCTCCAATTCCCCACAGCAGCCCCATGATATAACACCAGAGAATGCTTTCAAAAGGCGCGTCACCAAGAATAGAGAACAACGCGGGCACGGTAGCCAGTCCAAAGAGAAGTGGCGCGAACACCCATGAGAAAATTCCCCCTACCAGCCAATAACTCTCCCACGACCAACCTTTAACTTTCTTGAAAGGAATGTAAAAGCTTCCGGACGCAAATCCTCCTATTGCATGCAGAATAACACCAATGATAACACCCATTAGAATTGGTTAAAGACCTGTAGCCATGGCGTGTTTTCCGCGGCCGTTTATTAATTGCTGACGTATCTTCGATTCACGAAAGAACGCGATCGGATCCAATGCTCCTCCTTCTCTGCGCCTGGCCTCCGCGATTACGGGGCGTACATCGGCCTGAAACGCGCGTTGCAAGATCTCTTCAGCTGCAACAACATCATTTGATTCCTGTGCCGTAGCAAGCGATGCGAAATCAATCAACAATGCTTTTGCATAGGCGACGCGAATATTCTCCAGGCTCATCATCAGATCTTCAATAGGATCCTTTATGTTATGACTCGCGTCAATCATGTATGCGACATCCGGATTTGTAAGTGATTTATCCTGTGCTCCGGAAACAAGCTCTGCGAAGATGAGGAACAACTGATAAGGTTTGATTGATCCGGTAGTGAGGTCATCGTCACCATATTGAGAGCCGTTAAAGTGAAAGCCACCCAGTTTTCCAAAATGAAGTAGCCGCGCCACAATCTGTTCAATGTTCGTATTAGGCAAATGATGTCCGAGATCCACAAGCACATGCGCCTGAGGCCCGCAGGCCTCGCACATCTTCAGGGATGTACCCCAATCGGGAAGAACCATTGAATAAAAATTCGGCTCGTAGGGCTTATACTCAATCAGCATTGTCCAGTCGGAAGGCATCGCCTTATAGATCTGTTGCAGCGATTCTACTGTGTATTGATACGATTTACGAAAGTCCATCTGTCCGGGAAAGCTGGACCCGTCAGATAACCATACCGACAAACTCTTGCTCCCCATAGCCACTCCGTGATTGATCACTTCAATATTGTGATCTATCGCCTGTTGACGGACTACACGCTGTGTATGACACAAAGACCCATAACGATAGGAATACTCCTGATTTGACTGATCCTGAAAGGTATTTGAATTCACGGCATCAATGGTAAGCTTATGCTCCTTGAGCAATACCATAACGTCATCCACATTGGAAGGGATATCCCATGGGATATGAAGCGAAATAGAGTTGGTGGCGCGCGATAATTCACTGATCACCCCAACGTCTTCGATCTTCTCCTCCAGGTTTCGTGGCTCACCGCCAAGTGGAAAACGCCCAAACCTCGTTCCACCGGTTCCCAGAGCCCAACTCGGAATCGCAACCTTGAATGAGGAAATACTCTTCAGAAGCAAGTCCAGGTCAGATGACGACAGGCCAAGCCGTCCCGATGTGTGGTCCAGGTCATTACGATGACGTGCGAACCTCTTTTCATTGAATGAATCGATGGATGATTGATAGCTCATGTAATAATTTAACCTTCCTTAATTTAAGGAGAAATACTCCTTAATACCCAATCTTTTATGCAAGGTGGATCATCCGCTCCGTAGAACTGTCCTGACCTTTCCAGCATATGACAGGATACCCGACTTTTTTTAAAAAGAAATATTGCACTGGTTCTTGAGTTTAGCCACCCATGTAGTCACGCTTTCGGGCGGGAGGCACGGGTCGCTTGTTTTAATGCATGATTTTTCCAAGCATTAGGTGTATTTTTTAGACCTTGAAGGAATTCGTCACACTTGTTTTCGACATTGGTAAGACCACCAAAAAAGTGCTGGTGTTCAACCGGCATTTCGATGTACTCGATGAAGTTACCGAAATCTTCAGTGAGACGGTTGACCACGACAACTTTCCCTGTGAAGATCTTCCGCGTGTTACCGAATGGACACAAAACAATATAAAGCGTTTTCTTAATGACAAGGCCCTTGCCGTAACACATATCAATGTCTCGGCTTATGGAGCCAGCCTCGTTGCCATCGGCGCAAACGGACACGCGATAACTCCGTTTTATAATTACCTGAAGCCATGTCCTGAAGAGATTCGTGAAATGTTCCATCGTCATTATGTCGATGAAACGTTTCTTGCCGACACCGCTTCACCCTGGCTGGGCCTTCTCAACTCTGGTATACAGGCCTACTGGCTCAAACATTGTAAACCAAATGAATTCAAGGCGATTTCATTGTTCTTGCACCTGCCGCAGTATTTCTCATTTCTGATGACGGGACATGCTGTGTCAGAGAAAACCAGTATCGGCTGCCATACCATGCTTTGGGACTTCCCCAATGATCAGTACCACTCCTGGGTACGGAAAGAGAATCTGGAATCGATGTTTCCTCCCATCGTACCTGTTAACTCACGGAGGGGGTATACGCTTCATGGACAACAGGTCACCATCGGTGCAGGTGTGCATGACAGTTCGGCGGCACTCATGCCATACCTCGTCACGCGTACGCAGCCGTTCCTGATGTTAAGTACAGGAACATGGAACATTTGCTTTAACCCATGGAATCACGATCCGCTCACGAAGGAGGAGCTTTCGAAGGATTGCCTTTCTTATATGACGTATGAGGGAAAGCCTGTAAAAGCGTCACGGATATTTCTTGGTCACGAGCATGAGATCCAGCAACGGGAGCTTGCGCAGTATTTCAATATCGATAAAGACTTTTACAAAACCGTACGTTTTGACGAACGTATATATCACCAGACAAAACAAGATTGTCGTGGGCGGTTTCACCCCATTGGCATGGAAGGCACAGGGCCCCTTCCTGAAAAGCAATTGCAGAAAACAGACTACACTCTGTTCACTGACTTCCCAACTGCACAGCATCAGCTCATGATTGATCTGGTCAGCTGGCAAAAGCTTGCGCTCAACCTTACAGATCCAAAAGGACACGTGAATGATGTGATCGTGGTGGGCGGTTTCGCCAAAAGCCTTATGTTCCTGGAGACGCTCAAACGTGAAATCCCTGAACGTTCATTCTATGTTTCCGATCATCCAAGGGCGTCAGCATTAGGAGCGGCCTGGCTGGTGCAGGATCCGGAAGATCTTAAAGGCTCGATCCATCTGCTGAACATCAACAGCATTTGAGATTAGTACCTTGATATCAGGAATTGGTTATTCTACCTTTTCCACGTGTCGTGCTGGACAACTCTATCACAGGGGCGCGTCCCTACGGGTCGGGCTGTCCGTTACAAGTCCTCGCCCGACACACATTCCTTAGGCTGCTGCGGGCTTTCCACTTCCATCCCTCGCGCGGGTTTCCTCTTCGAAAATCGTACCCTCTCAGTCCATTTGTTCTTCGCACCAGATACTGGGCATTAGGTATTAACACTCCTTTAGAGGCGTCATTAAGAACAATGGTTGAGCTCTCTTAAGCTGTGACTTAGAGGATCGGTGGCATTTACATAGTGTTGGACCCGCCCGCTGCGAGTAACAGGACAGCACCGCACAGTTGCCCCTCCGGAAAGACTTAAATTTTGCTATGATAAGAATACTGCTTATTCTGGCCATAGCTCCCCTTCTTTTCCAATGCTCATCAAAAAACGAAGAGCGCCTCTTCTCCATCCGCGGCGAATCAGAAACCGGAATTGACTTCAGGAATTCCATCGTCTCCAACGACACATTCAATGCGCTTTCATTTGAATACATCTATAACGGCAGCGGCGTTGGCGTTGGTGACTTCAATAACGATGGGCTGGAAGACGTCTTCTTCGGGGGTAACCAGGTTTCCGCCGAACTATACCTGAACAAGGGAAACCTGAAATTCGAAAAGGTCACTGCGGCCAGTGGCGTTCATACCAACCGTTGGATCACCGGTGTCAGTGTTATTGATATCAACGATGACGGATGGCAGGATATATACCTATCCGTCGGAGGCAAGACCGATCCCGCGAATCGCAGAAACGTCTTGTTCATCAATAAAGGTCTTAAAAATGGAGTTCCCGTGTTTGAAGACCAGGCAAGAGAATTCGGACTGGACGATCCATCCTATAGTACGATGGCTGCATTCTTTGACTACGACAAAGATGGCGACATGGATATGTATCTGGTTAACAACTGGCTCGAGCAGTTCAACCGGAATAATATCCGACCGAAAAGAATTAAAGGTGAAGCTGAAAGTACAGACAAGCTTTTCCGGAACAACGGCGACAACACCTTCACTGATGTGTCATCTACCGCGGGTATACTCATCGAAGGGTATGGATTGGGTGTCAGCATTTCGGATATCAACCAGGATTCATGGCCGGATATCTATGTATCGAATGACTTCCTTTCAAATGATCTTTTATGGATCAACAATGGTGACGGCACTTTCACAAATCGAATTGGTGACTACCTGAA
>JAEYXN010000046.1 GCA_023431285.1 Bacteroidota bacterium | reverse complement strand
CACCAATACCTACTTCAAACTGGGTCCCGAAAAATGGCTGTAGATACGTTTCGTTAAATCTCTTCAATTCTGACTGGATTGACTCCCCGGCGAGTATTGCCTGCCCGCAGGCCTCCTTCAAATTGCTATCGATACCGAACACGGCATAAAATCCATCACCAGCTGTATCGATGATGACGCCGCCGTATTTTTTAATCTTCGCATTAAAGATCACATGAACGGCGCGAATGACGTGAATGACATCGAAGGGAAGGTATGATTCTACAAAGGGTGTAAAATTTCGTATGTCCAAAAAGAACAAAACGAGTTCTTTCTTTTCACCGACCTGACCAGACTCGTTATTGATTTCTTTTTTAATGTAAACAGAAAGATCGGTCTCCTCAAGAATGATTCGTCTCACTTCAACGGGCTCTCCTTTTACGCAGGTCTGACACGCCAGTCTGATATCAGGTGGAAGATTGATGGATGCCCTCAATTCTTTTTCGGCATCATTGATCTCGCTTAAATGTTCATTCCCTTTTGTTACAAGAACACGACAGGTGCTGCATTCGGCATTCCCTCCACAAGCATGAAAATGTGGAATCCCGGCAGCCAACGCTGCATCAAGAATTGTTTGTCCTTTTTTTATTGGTATCCGCTTTTCTCCCGCAAATTCAATTTGGAAGCCCTGGTCGTCCGACATGTCTGCTTTTACCAGTTAATGATAAAAACGGATACCAGACGGGGATCAGATTAAAGTGCCGAAAGCATATTCCTGATGGCGTCAATCGGAAGCACTTCCTTTGGCTTTCCTGTTTTCGTAATCATCCCGTTTTCGAGAATAAAAACCCGGTCGGCAAGTCTGGCCACTTCCAGCACGTCATGGGAAACAAGAAGGGTAGTCAGCTGGAACTCCTTATGGCACTCGCGAATCAGATCCTGCATACGAAACCGAAGAGCCGAATCGAGTGCTGCCAACGGTTCATCCAGTAGCAACATTTTTGGCCGACGGATTAGTGCTCTCGCGAGAGCAACACGTTGTCTTTGTCCTCCGGAAAGCTCATGGGGTCTCTTGCGCTCAAGATTCCCCAGTTCCATCAACTTAATCATATCCTCTACCTTAGAAGGATCCTTCAGGTCCAGCGCATACGAGATATTCTCCCATACAGTCATATTCGGAAAAAGACTGTAATCCTGAAACACGATCCCGAAATCACGTCGCTGAATCGCAAGGCTGATGTTCCGGTCAGAGTCGTGCCAAACTTCACCATTTACATCCACGATCCCGGAGGCTGGTTTCATCAGTCCCGCTATCATTCGCAGAACACTCGTCTTCCCTGCCCCTGAAGCGCCGTACAACGCAACAAATTCCCCGCGCGATATCGGAAGCTTTACATCGAGGTTGAGATCGCCCGAGACAGCAGACAATGTTTTTTTTAGCTCGATGTTAATCACGCGACAAGAGTCTTTTTTTGAAGGAGATAATTCGAAAGATAGACGCTCACCAAAAGCACGAATGATACAATGAGCAGAATGCCTGAATGCCGCGTTGCCATTTCGTAGTTCATCGCCTCCACCTCATCATAGATGGCAACGGAGACTACCCGCGTTTCTCCAGGGATATTCCCGCCTACCATAAGCACCACGCCAAACTCTCCGATAGTGTGCGCGAACGACAAGATCCCGGCAGTAATCAGAGACGCTTTTATGTTTGGAAGCAACACCTTCCAGAGAGTCTTCCACTTGCCTTTTCCCAGCGAATAGGATGCCTCTGCCAGAGATGCGGGAAGCGTACGCAACCCGGATAGTATTGGCTGTACCATAAAGGGCAGACTGTAAATCACTGATGCGACGACTAGCCCTTCGAATGTGAAGACGAGCTGAATATCAAAGGTGGACGAGAGGAAAGATCCAAATGCGTTTTCGGGAGATAAAGCCAGAAGCAGATAGAATCCAAGCACCGAAGGAGGAAGAACCAATGGAAGCGTAAGGATGGCCTCCACGATAAGCTTTGTGCGAAACCTTGCTTGATACAACCAGAACGAAAGGGGCAGCCCAATAACGAAGAGAATGCCTGTGGTGACAAGGGCCAACTCGAACGTTAACAGAAAAGGCTGAAAATCCATGCTTAGAATCAAATAGGTCGGCAGAAAGAAACGGAATTCATCAAAGTTAGGAATTTGGATTCTTACCTGATGCCCGCCCAAAGAAAATTGGCTCCCATATCCTGAAGGCAGCGACTCTAAAATAGGTCAGCTTTTTTAATCGGCAATGATATCCCTACTCGTTGGACAGACTATCTTGCCTGTCATAATTCCATTGAATTTACCAGACTGAATTGTCAACCCTTCAGCGGAAAGTATGAAGCATCAAATTTAATGTAATACGTGCATGGCAAAATTTATCGAACTGGAAGTATCAGACGAAATGGAAACGCGGTCACAACTGATCAATGTTGAAGCCATCGGACGGGTCTACCCCAACCCTCAGAATGCAAGGAAAAGCATCGTTGAGCTCAGTTACCATAGCATTAGCGACGCTCCGGTTTATCTGGAGATTGAAATGCCCTATGAGAAAACAAGAGACCTGATCATCGAAGCGCAAGATAAATGACAAAAAAAAGGCAGTTCCGAGACTGCCTTTCTTTTTATGTTCCTTTATATTATCCTGCATACATACCGACCACGAGGCCGATAATGCACAGAAGGATGAACCATACAAACCATGTTCTTCCTAAAAAGTCAAGAGTTTCTTTCATAAGAAATGAATTAGAATTGTGAATAATGCCTGTTTTGGATGCGATTGCATCCGGAAATTGCCGAGTAGCGACAGATCAGATCACAATTCTTCGCAGCGCGATAACAATGGAGGGTTGCCAGAAAAACAGTGGCACCGGCGCGTGTTGTACGGCGGCGCCGGGGATTACTTTTGACACAGAAAGACCGAATAGCAAGGATGCCTCGGCGAGAAGGTAAAGACGTTTTTCCGGCTGGAGTTCACGAAATAACTTTCCGGAAGAGCATTCAGCAGGAATAGCCACAAGGTCAGTAGCAACTTCAACCTTTTCGTGGCTCAGCGCTTTACCCCTGACTTTTCCGTCTTGAGAAAAATACTCCGACGAATAGGGCCACACAAGCGAAGTCAAAAACAACGCTACCACCAGGATTGTGGACGTCATCTTTAAAAACATTTCCGACTTGTGCTTGAATTGGCTCATTCAACCTCAAAAGTAACACATTTTCGTGTCCTTAAACGCGACTTCCAGAAGCATTTTGCCAATGTATGATTCGGCCGAAAATCACCGTCGATCAAGCAGAAACTGAATCGTAAATCGAGATCCCTCGCCCTCCTTACTCTCAAAACTAATCTTGCCCCCGAGCATTGAGACGAGCCGGTTGACTATATAAAGTCCCATTCCATTCGAACGCTCTCCCCGTAGTCCGCGTCGACTCGCGGGGGTATATTTTTCGTAGATCACGGGCTTAAGATCATCAGGAATGCCGATGCCATCATCTGTCACCGTAATGGAGAAACTTTTCGCCATCTGACTCGCCTGAATCTGGATACGGCCATTGATCTTCGTGAATTTGACTGCGTTTGAAATCAGATTCTGTATGATCTGCATGAATTTGGTTTCATCTGTATTGACGTATAGGCGTGCAACATCTGATGCAACCACAACCTGTTTTTCAGGATTCGAGAGTCGAAGTCCGTCCACTATGTAATCAATCTTCTCCAGAGCGTCGAACCTGGTCCGCTTGATAGAAATATTCTCCGAAGTAAAATGTTCATCTCTCAGAAATTCATTGACCACTTCAATACAATGAGTCGTAGTGTTCCTGATACATTGTACCTGATCCTTCACATCGGAATCAAGTGAACCTGGAGGATCCGACATCTTTTCAAGCATCTCATTACTGCATCGAAGCGGTTCGGCAAGTTTCTGAGCGATGGTGTCAAGAAGTGAATCTTTCTTAGCACCGTAGTTTACCACGTATTGTTCATTTTCCCGTTGCCTGGTGATATCCCGCACAAATCCGATGATCCGTCCATCAACGAGAAATGCATTGCAACAGAAGATCCGAATCGTCCCGTCGTGAAGTCTGAGATGAAATTCCACATTCTCAACAGCAGAACCGGCTTTCAGACGATCAAATTCCGCAAGAAGGTAGTCAACATCTTCCTTAATCACGTGGTTGATAAAAAATTCGCGCTGAGTCCTGAAGGAATCATGACTGATGTCGAATATGCGAACCATTGAATGGTTGACGTACTCGAGTTCGTCGGTGTGCATATTGTAAACAAAAATGCCGTCAGAGGTGAGCGATCCGACCAGCTTGAGTACCGAATATTCGGTGTTGTTATCTACTATCATTGGCTTCCCTTATCACGACGTGTCAGTACAATTCTTCAGCGGCCTGGATCCCTGCTATTTGATATTTCAAACGCTGATCATCGTCAATCAAATCTTGATGCCAGTCGGCATAAGTGTGGTTACGTAGCAATAACCTGACGAGCCCGGCATGATCGCGAGACGGAACTTCCCCCGTTGCTGACGCTGCGCTTCTGTTGTGACGCCACCTGGCCCGAAGTGCCGCAGGGCGATGGTTCTGTTCCTGTATTTACCAAACAGAAATTGATCTCCGAATTTTCCTCTTAGTCCGAGGGTCAGATCATTCTTGTCAATGCGTGCCATGATTTTTAAATTTAGTTAAAGACTTATTTTAAGACAGGCCATCGAACATCAACTCTCGGGCGTTGTGTCTGACGACGATACAAAGATGGCACGCAGACCCCCGAATCTCCATGACGGATTGAGACCAGTTTTTAGTCAGGTACGCCGAATATTGAGACTAGTTTTTAGTCACGTGAAGATTATCAGAAGCGTTTGCGGAACCTACCCGAAACCTACCCGAAACCTACCCGAAACCTATGCTCGTGTTTTTCTGTATGCAACTCAATGCGAAGACGTGTTGCGTGTAGCGACATCAAATCAGAAATA
>JAEYXN010000044.1 GCA_023431285.1 Bacteroidota bacterium | reverse complement strand
GAATACACCACTGTTTCCGTTTGCTTCCTGCTTAAATTTTAATGTCAGGATAAAATCTTTGTAAGGTTTGTTAGTGGAAAGGTATCCGTACCCTTTGTCTGGCCCACTTTCGCATACCAGTTCACCTTTCTCAACGTACCACTTTTCAGTGCCGTGCACTGTCCAGCCATCGAGGTTCTTACCATTAAACAATTTCGCTTCCTTTTGAGCACTTGTTACGAAGGTGATGAAACAAAGAATAAATATGCTGAGAAGATGTTTCATAGGGTGTTGTGTTATTAGACATATTTGGATTAGCTCATTCAAATTCGGAAACCGAAAGCTATTAAGCAACTTGTTTTATTGAAAGTAAGAACCGTGGATGTTGAAGAGAAAGACACACGCACACCATTTGTTCATCGAGGATGTTTTTTACATTCTCAGCAGCAATTAAAAACTGAAAAGCAATAAAAAAGCCTTCGGAAGAAGGCTTTGAAATAAACGCCAAAATCAAGCGTCTGGAATTTCCGGCTCTACGAGTTTTGCTAGTTTCTCAAGAGATTCCTGCCAGCCGAGGTAGCACATTTCCGCGGGAATCACTTCAGGGATCCCCGACTGAGTGATCTTCAGTTCGGTACCTGCGACCGTTTGACGAAGCGAAACTGATGTCGTCATTTCGCCGGGAAGATTCGGGTCATCAAACTTATCAGTGTACGTCAAAGTTTCGTTAGGTTTCACTTCCGTGTACACACCGCCAAAAGAGTGGCTGTTACCGGTGGAGAAATTCATAAACGACATTCTGAAAGTTCCACCTTTCGATACGTTCATATCGTGAACGGTGCAAAGAAAACCATAAGGAGGCAGCCAGGAAGCAATAGCTGTAGCGTTGGTGAACGCCCGGTAAACTTTCTCCGGAGTTGTTTTTAAAATTCGATGAAGAGATACGCTGTTTGACATAATCGTTTGTGTTGGGTTGAAAATAATTGTGGTTGTTTCTTCGGATATGCCGGCACCAGCCGTCAAGGGAGCTAGCCGCAACGATCCGTGAAACGGTCAACTTGATTTTGTGAGGATGACATGTGTAACGCCATTTCCTGGCGCGACTTTCGTCAAAGTGAATCCACGTTTCAGAAGATCGATTCCACTTAGCAGAGACTCTCCTTGTCCTATGAAAACAGAAGAATAAGCAAGATGCATTTCATCGATGAGATTTGCCTCGAGATATTGACGAACAGTCGAGACTCCTCCACCAATACGGATATCCTTACCGTTAGCGGCCTCGCGAGCTCTGTCGAGAGCAACATGAATTCCCTCGGTAACAAAGTAGAAGACGGTACCACCTTTCATGACGAGAGGTTCGCGCGCATGATGTGTCAGAACAAACACCGGTACATGATAAGGCGGAGTCTCTCCCCACCACCCCTTCCACTCATCATCAGGCCAAGGTCCGCGAACGGGGCCGAACATATTACGACCCATGATCCATGCGCCTATGTTTTCAAAGGATCGTTCTGCGAACTCATTGTCTACAGCTTCTGTTCCGTGTCCCTTGCCGTACATTTGTTGGAATCGCTTCGTTGGAAAAAACCATCCATGCAATTCCTCTCCTCTCCTGCCGAGAGGATTTTCTTTGCTTTGATCAGGACCGGCACCGAAACCATCGAGAGAAACGGAGAATGCGGCTACTTTTAGTTTGCTCATGTTTTCTTTTCCTATTAGGTAAGACAAAGTTAACAAAGCCGTGGTCTGTGCGACAGGTACGGATGCGCCAATCGGGAGGGTAATTCCGGCGCTAAAACGTTCGCAGCCGGCAGATAGCGGTTTGGCTGATTTGGATAAAACCTTGGCCGATTATAGAAAAACATGTTGAGTACTTTTACTTTCAGACGATGAGCAAAGAAGGAAACAACACGACCAGTGAAATGATCATCATTCTTTCGGTGATTGCCTTTGCCATACTGATGAGGGACGTATCAACAGATAAGGTGAGTGTCACATCCATCATGATGGCGGTGTTGGCAGCCTGTCTATGCATCTATAAAGTGATTACAGCCTTTCGGCAGAATTCATAAACATTAAGACGATGATAAACAAGGGAAGCAAATTATACAGTGTGACCCACCAAAAGTGTCCACGGTGTCATGAAGGAGACATGTTCGTGCATCCGACCTTCAGCACAAAATTTATGGAGATGCACAAGACCTGTCCGGCATGTGAATTTGATTTTGTACAGGAACCCTCTTTCTACTTTGGAGCAATGTACTTCAGCTACGGAATTCAGGTTACGGTTTTCGCAATTATCTACATTCTTCTCCGGTACACGATTGATCCGGGAATGTGGACTTACCTTATTACAATGATCGCAGCGCTTATCCTAATCATTCCGCTGAACTTCCGCTGGTCGAGGGTGGCATGGATCAATCTGTTCGTTGCGTACGACCCCATTGTGTCGGCATCAGTCCATTCCAAAACTGTAACTATTGACAAATCAAATAAACACCAGATTGCCACAAGTGCGGAATAGAATTATGTATCAGGACAGGAAAATAAGCAAGGCATTTTTTTTATGAAAATCAGGAAAGATGAAATTACCAGTTCAATTGTGAACCGGAATTTCCAGGCCGCCGCAATCTTCAATTATTATGGAATTGATTTTTTTGCGAATGGTAGAAGAACACTTGAGCATGCGTGTATCGACGGTAATGTGTCATTGGCTCTGCTCATTGAAGAACTTTCTGACCTTAAAGAAAAGGGTCTCAATCCTGATGTAGAAAAAATGCCCTTAGCAGATTTATCGGATTACATCCTGAGGACTCACCACGCTTACGCTGAAAAGAAACTGGTATTCGTGAAACATACCATTGACCGATTGTCGATGGAGCCGGGTTATCAGGTCTCTTCAACAGATGCATTGAAGAATACGTTTACGGAGTTGTCGGTGCTTCTCACCGTTCACATGAAGTATGAAGAGTTTATACTCTTTCCTTTCATCAAAAAGCTACCAAGGCAAAAGCCGAACATTTCCAAATCAAAGGGCTTGGAGAACTCTCTGGGAACGATGATTGACGATCATTCGCGTCAGGTCCTTTTGATGCGGGAATTAGTCCGACTGACTAACAACTACACCTTGCCTCCTTCCGCTGATTACGCCCTAAAAATCACGTATCAATCTTTGAAAGAGCTCGAGAATGATCTGAAGATTCACATGCATCTGGAGAATAACGTGCTGTCACCGCGGGTGATCCAACTTACGCACCGCGCCGGAGTAATCTTTTCTAAAGAATTTGAAGATTAAATATTAAAGTTATGCCGGACATCGACAGCCCTGAAAATGTAAAAATAGTAGTAGACACCTTTTACAAAAAGGCATCCAGCGATGAGTTACTGGGTCCAATATTTTACAGAATTGAGAATTTACCTAAGAAACAAGCATTGTATGTATACTGGCAGAAAGAGCTTCTCAACCGCTCCATCTCACAACCAGATGGTCTTCCCGATCACATCTTTCTTATGTCTTCGCCGCAGCACTTCGTAAGGTGGTCAGAGCTTTTCCTTGAAATCCTCGAAGTAAATTTTTCCGGACCAATGACGGACAAGGCGAAGGTTACTGTGCTCCGGAAATCAAATGAGTTCCAGAAATCACTGGCGATGTTTCGTTTTTAGGAGACGCTATTTATGCTTCCGGAGATCGGAAGGGCGTAACCTTGTAAAGAGATAAAAGCTATTGCTAAATGCGCCGACCGTATCATAGCCGACACCGTAGGCGATCTCACTAATGGTCTTCCTTGTTTTTAAAAGCATTTCCAAGGCCTTGATGATTCGCAGCGTTTTCAAATATTGAAGGAAAGAAACGTGGAGATTGGATTGAAACAATCTAGACAATGATCTTTCACTGAGATTAAACTCAGAAGCAACACTCCCAAGGGTATGCTTTTCTCCCAGTGATCGTTCCATATACTTCAGAATACGATTCAATCGCTCATCTTCCGATGTTGGAAGCACGATGGACAGGGATTCATTTTGAAGTGTTGGAAGAAGTTTCTTTAACGCTATGAGAAATTCAAAACCGGGATCAGTTTTTCCGACGTGTCGACCATCCCATCGTTCGGTATGGGCAATCATCTGAATCAAAAGCTCGCTTGCAGGATAGATACCCAGCCTGGAATAAAAAGGATCTGTTCCATCATCTTTGGAATAAAAATAGAGCGAGCGGAAAACCGTTGCGGAGTATCCGACTTTAAACACATGGGCAACTCCCTTCGGAATCCAGAGGTAATGGCGTGCCGGCACTACAAAGGTCCTGGCGTCCACCTCGACGTAGGCGATCCCTCCTTCCACATAGCTTAGTTGTCCTTTGGTGTGACGATGAAGCGGAATAAGTTTCTCCGACTTCTCATGCATCACAAAAACGGAATCAGGTTTCTTATCGATTTCGGGTAATAGCGCCGTCAGTCCCATGAACAAAGCTATAACAAAATCGAGACATGGCGACACTGGTCAACCTTGACACCAACGATGAACGTGAAATCTATTTAAATAGTATTACTGACTTTGATTGTGTTCCACCCAAAGGAGTTCTTCGGTGTTATAGCCAATTGCTTTGGCCTTTTCAATAAATTCTTTCTTCACACTTTCGGGCATGGTAGTTTCTCTGGACAAGAACCACAGGTATTTCAAACTTTCACCTGCCACTAATGCGTAACGATATTCAGGATCAATAGCCACTACGTTATACCCGGAGTAAAAAGGACCAAAGAAAGAGACCTTGAGCATCGCTTCATCAGTAGCCCCGACAAACTTTGCTTTGGCTGTTGCCTCTTCCCATTTTTTCTCCTCATAGTTATAACCACGGTTGACTACCCGGATCTTTCCATCATCCCTAAGCGAATACTCCGCCGTAGTGTTATTGAGGCCTCGCTCCTGCTTGAAATCAAATCGAGCAATCTCGTACCACTTGCCTACATACTTGTTCACATCAAAAGGTTTGACCGCTGTTGCGCCTTCAGGGATGGAGGATCCGCCGCAGGAAGTGAGTAACACCGTTGCCGTCGCAGCCAGAACAGCGACACTTATCCATGAATATTTGTTGAGTTGCATCGTATTAAGATTTCGTACAGTAATAAAAAAATGATGCCGCCTCCGGCCAAACGATGTGGCTACCAGACAGCATCAGTCTTATCACGGAATTACCAGGATACGTTAATCCTCTCACTCGGCACGGAGCGCGTCGATCGGATTAGACAAAGCGGCCCGGGTTGCACGATAGGAAACTGTCGCCAGAGAAATGAACAATGTGGCAAACAGTCCGATCACATAGACAGACCAGTGAATCTCCACATGGTATTCAAAATTCTCCAGCCATCGTTGCATGACCACTCTTGCTAAAGGAGCTGCGAAAAGGAAAGCAACTCCCACGAGGATGACAAACTCTTTTGAGAAGATCCGAACGATTGAAGGAACGGACGCGCCGAAAACTTTACGAACGCCGACTTCCTTAAGTTTTTGGTTGGCCATGAAGGAAACGAGTCCCAACAGTCCGAGACATCCGATGAAGATTGAAACTCCTGCGAAGATCCGAAACAAAACAAGCTCGCGTTTTTCATCGCTGTACAGGCGGGCAAGATGCTGATCGAGGAAGTCGTACTCGAAATAATAATCAGGGTACAGCTGTGACCATGTATCATCAATAAATTCAAGCGTCGCTGGGATATCCTGGGTGGAGATGTGAATACTTGCATCAAAGTAAAGCTCAGAATTAATAAGCATTATCACCGGTTCAATCTTTTGATGGAGTGATCCGACATGGAAGTCTTTCAACACCCCAATCACAGGGGCGGTTATGTCATTGATCCCAACGTGAATTCGTTTTCCAAGGGCTTCCTCAGCTGAAAGACCAACCTTCGTTGCGGCGGCCTCATTAATGATTAACGAATACCGAATATCATCTTGAAGGGTAGTGTCCAATGCTTTTAGTTCATCGCTTTCTGTAAACCACTTACCCGCGACGAGTTCAAGTCCGAAAAAATCTTTGTAGTGTCGGTCTACTGTCTTGATCTGCACCGGATGATGTTCCGTTTCCCCTTTTTCCTCAAGATAGTATCCAGTACCCATATTGGATTCCGAAGTTGGCGCACCGATAGCGAAAGAAACATTCTTAATCTTTTCATTCGCCTCCAGCCTTGTTCTCAGGTTGTCGAGAATGGGTTTCTCATTCGTCGGAAGTGGAATGTTCACAATTGCTTCAGAAGAAAATCCAAGAGGCTTCGATTGGAAGAAGCTCATCTGACTGGATACTACGAGCATGCCGATGATCAGCACCTGAGCGATCACAAACTGAACCACCACCAGTGCACGTCTGACAAATGCGCCGGATGTTCCCTGACCCGTGATTTTGTTTTTTAACACAGCAATAGGCTCAAACCCAGCGAGAACCATTCCCGGATAGAATCCTGAAAGCAACGTTGTGATCAAAATGAGAAGAAGTAAGAATCCAGGCAGAGCCAGATCGGAAAACAAATTCAGATAAATTTCCCTGTTGGTGAAGTCGCGGAGCCACGGCAACAACCATTCTACAAGACCCAGCGAAATAATGACCGACACAACGGTGAGCATAAGCGTTTCGAAAAGGAAATACAGTGTAAGCTGCGATCGCTTTGCTCCGAGTGTTTTACGAACACCGATCTCTTTAGATTTCTTAATTGCCAGAGCCGTCGCGAGATTCACAAAGTTGATGCTTGCTATAGCAAGGATAAAAAATCCGACGATGCCGAGCACGAAAAGATTTGTTGTATCGATACTAAAAGCATGCCCCGGCGTTCCGTCGAATTCGGTGTCGAAGTGAATTTCGGAAAGCGGTTGCAGGAGGTATGTATTTTTTTCTGAGTCATCGCGACGATAGTATTTTTTCACGAATGCCGGGAAACGATTCACGATCGATTCAGTATTCATATTTTCAGGGAGCACGAGGTAACTGAATCCCGCGGAGTTCAGGCCCCAGTGTGTCGTTCCCCAGGTAAAAAATTTATTAGTGAATGAAGGCATGGAGACGATCATGCTGTATTCGATATGCGATGATGGTGGTACATCTTTAAGAATCCCGACAACTTCCAGATCAAGTACATTATCCAGCTTCATACGTCCACCGACGCCAAGGTTTAACTTCGCCGCCAGCGACTCCGTTAGGAACGCCTTATTGGGATGCGCCAGCTCGACCGTTGGATTTCCGGATACTACGCCAAAGTCAAAGACATTAAAGAACAGCGAGTCCGCGAAAAGAATTTGCTCTATCTTCTTCTTCTCAGTACCGATCGTGGCGAATGCTTCTTCATGATAGTGAAACTGAGTGACCAGAGGCACGTCGGAGAAATCCTGACGGAATGCTCTTGCGAAAGGATAAGGAGTAACCGATGATGGCTCCAGGCCCGAGGCGCTGCTGGTGGTTCGAACGACACGATAAATACGATCGTACTTTTGGTGGAACTTGTCAAATTGCAATTCAAATCTTATCAGCAGGAAGATGACAATGCAAGCCGTAAGCCCGATCGATAAACCCAGAATATTGATCAGGGTATAATTCCGGTTGCGTACAAAATTGCGGAATGTTATGAGCAGGTAGTTCTTAATCATGTGAGGCCATGAGGCTAAATTTGTACCAGTTACTTAAAATACTGATCATCAATCATATAAAGTAAGTGTTCCATAAATTTCCGGTAGCATATGTATCGATATCGATACATCCGTTTTTTCGTTTTCGATACAATCCAGTACTTTACGAAACATGATATCGGCTAAAATACTGGTTGTTGACGACGATCCCGACGTGCTGGAAAGCGCCCGGATGTTCCTCAAACAACAATTCACGACAGTCACCATCGAAGAAAATCCCTCGCGAATTCCGGAACTCCTAAAGCTACAGGATTACGATGTGATCCTGCTGGACATGAACTTCAAGCGCGGGGTTAATGACGGGGAGGAAGGATTCCTTTGGCTGTCGCGGATCCGTGAATCCGACCCTGACGCAGTGGTGATCCTGATCACGGCCTACGGCGACGTTGACATTGCGGTGAACGCAATGAAGAACGGGGCCACTGATTTTATTTTGAAGCCATGGAAGAACCAGAAGTTACTGGGTACCGTCAATTCAGCGCTCCTGCTCCGAGGTGCGAGGAAGGAAGTAGTGAAGCTGAGAGATACACAATCCACGATCTCGGGAGATATTGAAGCAGGGTACCTTGACTTTATTGGTGAGTCCGCCGGGGTGAAAAGAATTCATGACCTTATCGATCGCGTTGCTCCCACAGATGCTGACGTACTGATACTGGGAGAGAACGGAACCGGAAAGGAACTGGTAGCCCGCGCGTTGCACAGGAAATCACTCCGGCATGGCAACCCTCTTATCACGGTAGATCTGGGCGCGATTACGGAAACACTTTTTGAGAGTGAGCTTTTCGGCCATGTAAAAGGCGCGTTCACTGATGCGCGCATCGACAAAACCGGGAGGTTCGAGCTCGCATCCGGCGGGACTATCTTTCTGGATGAGATTGGTAACCTTTCGCTGTCTCTCCAGGCTAAGTTGCTTTCCGTGCTCCAGCAACGCAAGATTCAGCGAATAGGCTCTGCGAAAACAATCGATGTGGACGTCCGCGTCATCAGCGCGACGAATCTTGATCTTTATGAAATGACAGCGGAAAGGAAATTTCGACAGGATCTGCTTTATCGTCTTAACACTGTCGAAATCCGGCTGCCATCATTGCGCGAACGTATCGAGGACATTCCACTCTTATGCGACCATTTCCTGGGAGTATACAGCAAAAAGTATAAGCGGCCCGGGATGAAGGTTGACAAATCCGTAATGAGCAGACTCAAAAAATACTCCTGGCCAGGAAACATACGTGAGCTTCAGCATGCGATTGAAAGGGCGGTGATTCTGAGTGAAGACAGAAACATCCAGTCTCCGGAGCTTCTCATTAATGCAGGTGCTCCTCTCCCGCGTCCAGAGCAACCGTTGTCGATGAACGAAATGGAAAAGCAATTTATCCGGCAATCTTTGGAGATGCACAATGGAAATGTGACCGATACCGCGAAAGCGCTAGGACTGACACGTACAGCGCTCTACCGAAGGATGAAACGCCACGGGCTATAGTTCGCACCACTTTAATACCGGACATGAACCGATTTAATATTCTCATAATAGTTCGTGTGGTCCTTCTGGCGACTTCGCTGGTTATTCTTGCGTACATCTTCGGGAAAGAAGGGTATCTTTTCAATCATATTATTTTCGGTGGAATCGCTGTCGCGCAGATTCTCGAACTTATTCATTTTGTAAATCGTAGCAACCGCGACCTGCTTCGACTCCTAAAGTCACTTGAGCACGGCGACTTCGCGGTCACTTTTCAACAAGGATTCAACGACAAATCATTCCGGGATCTTGAAAATGGTTTTAATCGCGTCGTTGAGGTTTACAAAAAGGTTAAGATTGAAAAAGAGGCACAGTTTCATCTGCTTAATACGATCATCAATCATGTGAATGCCGGCATTCTCGCGGTGAATGCTGACGATGAAATCCTACTCATGAATCCGGCGACGGAAAAAATCCTCGGAACCAAAGCTATTAAATCGTGGGCCGTCATGAAAACTGAATGTCCTGAGCTTTACAGTGCTGTCGAATTAATCGGAGCGTTCGGAAGAAAACTTGTTGAGCTGAAATCAGACGGTGCGGAAAGGATCATCTCTGTTGACGTTACTTCCACGACATTGCTGGGTATGAACCAAAGGATCATTATTATTCAGGATATCAATAATGAGATTGAACAAAAAGAATTCGAAGCGTGGAACAAACTGATCCGGATTCTAACGCACGAAATCATGAATTCGGTGACGCCCATCTCTTCGCTGACGGAAACAATGAGAATGATGCTTGAGCATTCCGGTGGAGTACCTAAGCGGGTAAGCGAATTAAAGGACGACACAGTTTCAGACATTCTTTCATCATTGAAAACGATTGAGAAGAGAAGCAACGGCATGCTCAACTTTACGGACGCGTACCGGACGTTCTCGCGGGTTCCCACGCCGGTGGTAGCACTTGTGAAAATTGAGGATCTTGTTGATTCGGTGTCGAAGTTGATGCATGAAGAACTGAAACGTAAACAAATCGACCTGCATATCAATATTGCGAGGGACGCGGGCGAGATCTCTATCGATCGCGGGCTGATTGAACAGGTGTTGATCAACCTTATCACGAACAGTATTCACGCTTTGCAAAACAGTGAAAGCCCGCGCATCACGATAAACGCTACCAATACTAATGGGAGGGCCGTGATTGAAGTTACTGACAACGGTACGGGTATCCCGCAAAAGGAACTTCCACACATTTTTGTTCCGTTCTACACGACTCGCAAGGATGGTTCGGGAATCGGACTAAGTCTTTCAAAGCAGATCATGAGCCTCCATGGAGCAACGATCAGGGTAACGTCGAAGTCGGAAGGGGGGACGACCTTCTTCCTGAAGTTTCGGGCTTGATCAAGTAACGTTAGCCAGGGAACACAGTCAGATGGCCCGGCAAAAAAAGTTATGCTTTTCTACCGCCTGCACTCCTCCATTCACCGACCTCTCACCCACAGTTGCCTTTCTTCGATGGCCCTGAAGGCCTTATTTGGCGTTATTCACATCATAAAGCAATGGATATGGAAACGCGCAATAACAACAATCAGAAGATCGCACGAAATCAGTGGTGGATGGCTGTGGTGGGAATCATTATTGCGGTAATCGGCGTTGCCGTTCTGATGAGAGATTCCACGCCACTCCAAAATAATGAAACATCAGTCTCATTTTCCTCATCATTTGTACCTGACAATGTCCGAATTTCCTCAGGCACGAACACCTTCCATTCCCTGACGATATTTCCTTAGAATCCAACCGAAGACGCTTCCGGATTCACGTCAATTTCCTTATTTTTAGTAACCTGATCTTTTCTGTACGCCGTTACCGAAATTGCCATGTCCCACAGTTACTTCCTACCTGTCTTCCAGCAACGGTTCCTATCGCGTCTTTCGTTTCTGCTAGGGACGCTTTTTCTGTTTGCGTGCGAATACCAGACCGACGAGATGTACTACAAAGAAATTGCGCGTCCCGACTTTTCAGGTATCACTATAGATCTGGCTGAAATTTCAAATGATACGATTTACATCTCCGGGATTGCAACGCTAAAATTTGATGCACTGTTTTCCGGGAAAAGACCCGGCAATGCTTACGCGTACCTGGGTGACGAACTTGTCCTGACGTCATCAACAGGCCTTCAGGATATGGTCATTGACCCACAATATATTTCTTCAGGGATTTATAAGCTGCATCTTCAAATAACTGTGGCTTCCGGCACTGGTAGCATTGCGGATATTCATAATCTTGAAACAAAGGTGATCACGAGGGAATGGACCGTAATCATTGATCACGATATGCCAGAAAAAATCGAGATCACCTCGATAGCCAAAGAAGATGGTTCTCTTTTTATTTACTGGCAATCTTATACAAAATGGAATTTCGACCACTATACTCTGCAGAAATACTGCTACAACGAATTCTACCAATACTTCGAGCATTGCTGGACAAAGGAGATCACTGATGCTGCAACTACCGCCCTGCACGATGAATCATTCATTGGGGGAAAAGCACGGTATATTCTAACAGTGACTGCAGCAAGCAAAACGAGCGAAGCAGATGAGGAGATCATTGACTTTCTCTACAACCCAGCGCTTGAATACGAGTGGACAACGGATAAAAAGATTTTGATAAAATGGAATCGCCCGGAGTTCTTCAGCAATCTTTCAGACTATACTATCACCTTTCCTGATGACAATGACACGAGGTCTTTCTATATTCAAAATGTCAATGATACGACACTGGAGATTGATCCACTGATTTCGTTTCCTGCATTCAAGAGAATAATGGTAACGGCACATCCGAAAGGGGCGAACTCCTCCGCCTATGGCAACCGTTACGCAGATAGTATGATCTTTTTAGGGAAGATCTTCCCCTGGTTCGAGAGGGAAATGATTGCATATCATGCCGGACTGAATGCCTACTTCGCTATCGGCTACCATGAAAATGAGCGGTCGCTGATTCGCATTAATAGCGAGACGTATGAAATCGAGCAGTCAATCCCATGTCAGAATGGAACATTTGCTCTTTCGAAGAATGGACAGCATTTATACCTCGCCGATAATGGAAAGCTCCTTGAGCTGAACCCATCTGACTTCAGTGAAATAAGCAGTATCGACTTGCAGGCGGATTTTTCGACGACCTATAAGTTTATGGCTGTATCAAATAATAAACGATTGATCATCGACAACAGGATTTTCGATCTCAATGCAGGAACACTGCTGCAGACGATGCCTACAACATTGTATTCGATCTCACCCAATGGAAATTTCGTCTTTGGATTCGGAAGCCTTTACCGGCATAATGGAAGCAACTTTGAGAAGGTAGTCGCTTTTGGAACCCTCGGTTCATGGGGAGAATTTCTCAATGATGACACATTCATCAGTTTCGGCGCGAGCACAATCGATGTTTACGATCTTGTCAGCATGTCAAATGCAAATTCCATTACCCACAATGGAAGCAATTTTCATATCGATCCGAAAACTGGAATGATCGGGGGCTTCACCGACGACTTTCAACAAGGACCAAAAAACTTCTATATCTACTCCACTTCCGGCTTACAAAAGGAAATCCCGATCGCGAACATTTCAAGTCAGTATACGATTATGCTTCTTTTGAACGATCATCTGGTCACCTCTGGAGGAGGGTCTATAATCCCTGCTAGCTGGTATGAATGAATTTCAACTTCGACGCAAGGTTCAATTGAGGGCGACCCGGGCCGGGATCATATCCTTAGTGATACTGGTATTCGCGGATATCGCCTCCGCGCAGGATGTTCCCGGAAAATGGGCAGTGGGAATTGCAGGTGGAATTGCTTCGTTCTCGATGGGCGACATGAAGGAATACCAATCAGAAAGAAACAGGGCGTCGCGGTATGACACCAGAATCGTCAAATCATTTCCCGTTTATTTCTCGGGCTCCTTTCACGTTTCATACTTCGACTCCCGAAAGTTCTTTGATCTGGCTGTAGGGCGCACATCTACCGGTGGGCGGATCTCATACAGCGATTACTCCGGAGAATACGTAATGGATCATACTGTGGTAATGGGATACACATCCGCAGGAGCGGGATTTCGTGTAGGCAGTTATCGCAACATTAATATTTATGCGGCCGCAAATGCATTGCTGTATTCGAATCTCATGAAAGAAAAAGAGCAAGAGACTTATTACGATGTGGGAGGGTCGAAGAATGTGCGGGAATATATTGCGTTGAGTATCGGGTTAGCACCGGGCCTTGAACTCCACCGCCGAATCGGAAGACATCTACTTATACGACAACAAACTTATTTTGAAATTCACATTCCGTCCGAACTTATCTCCACAGAAACGGAAATGGAGCTTACGAGACATAACTCGGATCCCGTCACTGCTCAGCCTACAGGCATCCGGGCGCGCCTGGGACTTTCATATATTTTCTGATTTCCGGGACTTATGGTCTTGAATTGCGCCGTTGTAGAGATCACAACACGTCAGATGCCCGGAAAGTATAAATAAAACGTGGCTCCTTCACCCATCTTGCTTCTGGCTGTGATATGCCCTCCATGGTTCTCCATGATCTTCTTACAGATAGCCAGTCCGATGCCTGTCCCCGCATATTCATGTTTTCCGTGCAGTCGCTGAAACATAGTGAAGATCTGCTTCTCAAACTGCTCATCAAAACCGATTCCGTTATCGGAGACAATGACTTCCACGAATTGTTCACCCGTCAGGGAATCCGGTCTCTTCACCACTGCTTCTTTACCAACGACTCTGGCGGAAATTTTCATGATCGGTTGGGTGTTTGTAAACTTCAGAGAATTCCCGATCAGGTTGGCAAAAAGCTGGTTCAGGTGGAGAGGAAATCCTCTTATCACAGGAAGGTCACCAATTTCAATTAGAGCGTTTTTTTCCTGAATCAATAATTCAAAATCCCTGATTACATCATCGACTATTGAATGGAGGGATACGTCCGACATTCCCTGTCCTTCTCTCGAGACTTTGCTGTAGTTCAATACCGATTTAATCAACTCGCCCATCCTTTTGGCAGACGCGTTCATTTTTCCGAGATACCGGTTCACGGTAGCGGCATTGTCCAGGTTTTTTTGAATGATCTCGGAAAAGGTCTGGATCTTCCTTAGTGGTTCCTGAAGGTCATGAGAAGCGACATAGGCAAACTGTTCCAGTTCGCGGTTTTGTGCTTCCAGCTCTAATGTATATTCGCGAAGCGTATCCTCAGCCTGTTTTCTTTCCGTAAGGTCTCTGGTCACTTTGGAAAAGCCAATGATGTTGCCTTCATCGTCGTGCAACGCCGTTATAGCGACACTGCCCCAGAAGCGTGTTCCATCTTTTCTGACCCGCCAACCCTCGCGTGTAGCCCTTCCGTTTTTACGTGCTTCGCTGATCAGCAAATCAGGCAACCCTGCTTC
>JAEYXN010000099.1 GCA_023431285.1 Bacteroidota bacterium | reverse complement strand
TTGCGGGAGAGGCTGTGATCAAAGGCCAGGAGGAGGAGCGTGGACGGCTTGCGAAGGATTTGCACGACGGACTTGGCGGCATGCTTTCCGGTGTAAAATTCTCCCTGGCAAACATGAAATCAAATGTAGTGCTGGATGCGGACAGTACGCTGGTGTTCGAGCGATCACTGGATATGCTCGACCATTCCATCACGGAGCTTAGAAGAGTGGCGCACAACATGATGCCGGAAGTGCTGGTGAGGTTCGGCCTCTCAGAAGCGTTAAGGAGTTACTGCGATACGTTGCGCACCTCGAAACTTTTCAGGATCGATTATCAATCGGTGGGCACGCTTGAGCGGCTGCCGGAGAAAACGGAAATCTTCATCTTTCGTATCGTGCAGGAGTTGCTCAACAACGTTGTAAAGCACGCGAATGCAACCCAGGTGCTCGTGCAGCTTTCCTGTCATGAAAACGAAGTGAGTGTAACAGTAGAGGACAACGGCGGCGGGTTTGATGTGGGTACCGAACGAAAATCGCGCGGCGCAGGCCTTGAAAGTGTACGCTCAAGGGTAGAGTATCTGAAAGGAAAGCTTGACATTCAATCACGTCCCGGGCAGGGCACTTCAGTTTATGTAACAGTTCACGTATGACGGCGAGAATATTCATAGTGGATGATCATCCGATGGTTATTGAGGGACTGCGTTCCATGTTGTTGCAGATTCCCGGAATCGAGATATGCGGACATGCCATGAATGGATCGTCCTGCATAGGATACTTTGTTGGCAATGATGCGGACATCGTGCTGCTCGACATTAATTTACCAGACCAGAGTGGGATGGATGTCTGCAAACAACTTCTCCGCCGTAAACCGGATCTGAAAGTGATCGCGCTTACCAACCAGGAACAGCTCAGTTACTTGCAGGGGATGAAGGATGCAGGCGCAAAGGGATATCTCCTCAAGAATGCATCACTCGACGAAATTGAAAAAGCCTTGAACGATGTTTACGCCGGAGGAGAGTCGTGGCTTGGAAATAAGAATCTCAATGATCGTTTTGGCAACCACAGTGAGTTGCTTCTCACCCGGCGCGAGATTGAAGTGCTGAAACATATCGCCGAAGGACTAACAAACCAACAGATTGCCGACAAGCTGTTTGTCAGCGCAAGCACCATCGATTCGCACCGGAAGAATCTTATCTCGAAACTTCAGGTGAAGAATACAGCCGCCCTGGTTCGGGCTGCTTTCGAAAAGAAAATTCTCTGACCTTTATGGTTGTTCGACCAAAGTGGTTGCACAAATATTAAATTGTGCTACTCGAATACTATCGTATGTTGAACAAGGAAACCATTACCCGGGTTTGGCATGGCAAGACCAGCAAAGCCATGGCATCTGAATATCTGGACATCCTGCTTAGTTCAGGAACAACCGATTATCTCAAGATCGCTGAAAACATTTCTGTGAAGATCTGGATCAGTGAGGAGGAAGACATCACGCATTTCTGTACAGTCACTGAGTGGCCCGATATTGAGGCGGTCAAGAAATTTGCAGGGGCCAATTATGAAAAGGCAGTCTATTATCCTGAAGACCAAGGCAAGCTTCTTGAGTTCGAAGAGAAGGTATCGCATTACAGAACTCTCACGGTGTCTCGTGGAAAAGTGGGGCAGTATGTCCGTCAGATGAACGAGCTCTTCTTTGGTGGAAGCTGGCAGGGAGAGTCTTTCGCCGAAAAGCTGTCGCGTCTGAAAGAGGAGGATGCATTCATGGCTCCCGGTCCCGGCATTCATTGTGTGGCTGAGTTGGTGTGGCATTGCATCTACTGGCGACAGGTATTTGTTGCGCGCGTCATGGGGACGGATGAAGAGATGGAGAAGAGTTATGATGAAATGAATTTCCTTTCCATCGAAAAGCTTCGCGCAATGGGATGGAAAAATCTGTGGAATACATTTCAGGAATCACAAAAAGAGATCACCAGCTTCCTTGAAGGTCTTTCTGATTCTACGCTAGCCAGCATGTACCGAAGAGGATACACGATCGAATTCATGACAGAAGGATTGATCCACCATGAAGTCTATCATCTTGGACAGATTGGATTGGTATTGAAGATCAACGCCGGGCAATTATAAGTTGTGCCCGGCCGCGCCGGAATTATTCTAATGATATTGCATAGATATTCCCGTCAGCGCTTCCAAAATAGATTGAGCCATCGCTGATTACAGGTGAAGACAGAATCGAACCGAGTTGATAAAATAGTTCTGTAGTGACCTTTAGTGTCTGGTAGTAACTAAGATCCTTTCCATAAGACACGAAAGCGAAATCAAGTGTATCGCCCCGAAGAATTTCATTCGCGAAACGACTTCTGCTTTCCAGTGCACGGGCATGGTACTTCGCTCCATTCGACTCCAGGTTCACTGCAAATATTTTACCGGTAAAATCCCCGAAGAATGCCGTGTTACCGGAGATAGCCGGCGAAGAATATACATAGCCATTTGTTTTAAAATGAAATTTCTCCCGGCCGGTGAGCGCATCCAATGCTACAAACCTGTAGGAGTCCGATGTACCGATGTACACGTTATCGCCTTTGACCGCCGCTGTCGTCAGCACCCACGAATTGTCTGCGCTGTATTCCCACTTCTTCACACCAGTACCAGCATCCAGCGCATAAAACTTAGCATCACGCGCACCGATATAAACCGTATTGTTTGCGACAGCGGGAGACGCCTGAACACCGGTCATCCCAGGTTGTTGACCTGTCTGAAATTTCCAGAGAAGATTTCCAGTCGCGGCATCTAACGCATAGACTACCGCGTCCCAGCTGCCAATGTAAATCTTTCCTTCATAAAGAGCAGGCGATGAGTGTACCGGCCCCTCTGTCCGATACTTCCAGAT
>JAEYXN010000047.1 GCA_023431285.1 Bacteroidota bacterium | reverse complement strand
CGAGCATCAAATCGAATTGCCCCAATTCTGTGACCGCCGGAGACAGGGGAAAGCCACGCCGGAATAGCCTCACGGTCTTGATTTCCTGCTCATAAACTGCATCCTCCAGACGAAGGACCTTGGTACCGGCTGAACTCGAGGTACTCGAAGGGGATAAGGGGGTGCAGGCTTGAAGAATGCTGCAAATAAGGACGATGAGCACTATGCTTTTGTGCATGACTGGTTATTTCGTTAGAAAGTGGAGCCAAACTAGTAACTTCGGAGTGTTTGGAACGCACTATGTTCCAACTTTTTCGTTACAGAAGGTGTCTAAAACACAACCACGACGCCGAATATCGGACGCATGCTCACGGAACAAGAGCTTATAGACGGGTGCCGCAACGCCAACAGGGTCGCTCAAAAGGCTTTGTATGAACGCTATTGCCGTAAAATGCTGACCGTATGTCTCAGATATTCGAAGACTACGGCAGAGGCGGAGGATATCCTACAGGAGGCATTCGTCAAAATATTTAATGCGATTAAAAATTTCCGGCAGGAGTCCAAACTGGAGACCTGGATCACACGGATCATGGTCAACACCGCTCTCAATGTTCAGCGGAGAAAACTGTACCTCTATCCAATGGTCGACGTCGAGGAACTGGAACTCCCGGAGGATGAGATAAGTATTTCCGGTATTCATTTCACACAACTTATCGAGATGATTCAGGCATTGCCCCAGGGATGCCAGATCGTATTCAACTTGTTCGCGATCGAGGGATATAGCCACAAGGAAATCGCGGAGCAACTGGGAATTTCAGAAGGAACATCAAAGTCTCAGTTTGCAAGAGCAAGAAGCTTATTGCAACAAAGGATTGCTAAGGATTCAAAGTATTATGAACGATATGGAGAGGCGAAAATTTGAGGACAGTTTAAAAGACGCTTTCAAGGATGCGGAAGTAGAGCCATCCGGAAGGGTATGGTCAAATATTGAGCTTGATCTGATCAAAGCAGAGAGCTCAAAGATGAAACGTCGTGTATTTTTCTATCAGATGCTGGCAGCCGCGTCTGTCGCTTTCGCTATGATTATTTCCGGTCTCGGATTCTATGCAATGTCTGAGAAAGAATCTGTTGAATTGGCTTACCGTTCCACCGACGAACAACTGAAGAAATCTCAACAGGAACTGGCGCGCATTGCTGAAGTGCAAAACGACACTTCCTCAGAGGGAAAGAACACTGAAACGGATCGTGAAGCACTGGTTAATGAAGAACAACTATCACACGAGAACACGAATGGTCTGATCGCCGCCGCGGATCAGCATATTAACAGAGATGCCAACGGTGAGAAGAAGCACAATTCGTCTTCGCAAAAGCGTTCACTCGGAGAAACTGCCGCGAGTAATGGGTATGCGGCGAATACAACTCCCCGTAACAACATCACAGGAAGAGAGGATCATTCTCTTGAAAGCGAAAGGGATCTTGCGCCAACTTCCGAACAAAATATCGGGGAGAACAGCCAGGCCATCGCTGCTACTTTGGACAATAAAAATCCAGAAAGTAATCAGATTGTTTCAGAGATGACAGAACATAATCTGCCCGGAATTGCTTCCGTGCCCAGGCCAGCGCTGACGTTACCTGCCGAAGAAGAAAAAGGTGCGGCAGATCCGGTGGCCCTAATGCTGGCGAAAGCAAATGATCGCGAAAGAGAACTTGCCAATTCTGAACAGTCTGAAAAGAAAAATAAGAGTCAGGAAAAACTTTGGACTTCCGTTGGTTTTGCAGCCGGAGCGTTCAACTCGGGGGCACCATCCGGAAACCCAGGCACAATGGCTTCCCCGGCATTCGGACTTACTTCAAATACCGCAGCTCAGAATCAGACGAAGGCATCAGGAATTTCGTATAGTCTTGGTGTGAGTGTGGGTACTCGAATTGCAGATCGTTGGGTACTGCAAGGTGGTGTAAATTATCTGACTGAAATGTCAGACTATACGTCCACGCAAGCTGTTCAGAAGTCCGGTACGTTTAAAGCAGCGTCGGTCAATCAGTTCCGAAGCTCCGCCGATGCATCAGAAAAATTTATTCCGACTGCGCCGTACACTGTGAATAATAGCAATGAATACCTCAGTGTGCCTTTGCAAGCGGGTTACCTCATTGTGAAGCGAAAAATTGTGTGGCAGTTAAACGCAGGAATCTCCACTGATCTCTTTCTGCAAAACACAGTTGATCCGGAAGGCAATATTGAAAAGACCACCAGCAGGGCGGGCGATGATTCTCCTTTCAGGACGGTTAATTTCAGCGGGCTGATTGGCTCAGAGATCAGCTATCGTTTCGGTGATCACTACCGGCTGGGGCTCAATCCTGGATTGCGATATCCGCTTAACTCCATCTATAAGGACAATCTCGGCCTTGAAAGCTCTCCGTTCACTTTCGATGTCGGTCTGCGCTTCCGTTATATTTTCCATTAGCACTTCCAACCATTGGTGATGGCCCTGTGTCTAAGCGAGTATAAGATCCATCCCAACAGTTATGGAAACTCTCGATGTTCGGCTACAAAAAAGGATGCATGTCTCGCTCTATGCACTCATATTCCTGACGGTTCTACTTGGAATCAGCATTCTGCTGGAAGGATGTACTGATTCTTGCGAGACAAGAGCCAGGTACATGTATTACGAACCAACCTACACCCCTTTGGAGGAGCTCAGGAGTTCAATCCAGTTGGCAGAAGCCAGGCCAATCAAAACAGTCGGAAAGATCTATCGTCGCGGAGACGTTCTTTTTATCAATGAGCCGGGAAAGGGTATCCATATTGTTGACAACGCTGATCCTTCAAAGCCGAATCTGAAAAGCTTTCTCGAAGTTCCGGGCAATTTTGACCTCGCTGTGAAAGAGAATACGCTTTATGCCGATAGTTACATCGACCTTGTCGCTTTTGATATATCCAACATCTCCGATATCAGACCGGTCGCGCGACTCGAAAATGTTTTTCATGATTATAATTATCCCTCCGAGTTCAGGGTGGACCCCAGCCGGGGATTGATTACCGGATGGACACACCGGGAAAGCATGGAGGTCACTCAATCGGATTGCAAGTCGGGAAGTGTTGAGCCTTTCGTCTGGTTGACGGAAGGCATTGCTGTTTGTGATGTTGCTACATTCAATTCATCGATAACAAAGAGCTTAGCCATAGCTCCGGGGAACGGCTCTGGCCCCGGAGCCGGCGGCTCTATGGCGAGGTTCGCCGTCGAAGAAAATTATCTCTACGCCCTTGATGCCGGATCGATTCAGGCATTTGATATCACCAGCGCTCACGCTCCGGTAGAAAAAGAGGAGAGCTACATTTCCTGGGACATTGAAACGATCTTTCCTTATAATCATCATCTCTTCATCGGCTCTTCTTCCGGAATGCATATCCTTAACCTTTCTGATCCTGCAGCACCTCAGAGATTAAGCACATATAGCCACATCACCAGTTGTGATCCCGTCGCTGTAGACGAAAAATATGCGTATGTCACGCTTCGATCCGGGACAACATGCCAGGGTTTTACCAATCAATTGGAAGTTATTGACATCACAGATCTGACCAATCCACAGCTCCAGGCTACCTATCCGATGTTTAATCCGCATGGACTGGGCATTGACAATAAGACACTCTTTGTTTGTGACGGCGATCAGGGCCTCAAGATTTACGACGCAAGTAACATCCAGACTATTCCAGAAAATATGCTTGCCCATTACAATAGCATCCATGCTTACGATGTTATTCCGCTTAGTGACGTGCTTGTGATGATTGGCAATGATGGATTATTCCAATATGACTACTCCAACCCAAAGGAGATTCGTTTGCTGAGCCACCTTCCTGTTCATGCAAATTAGAAGTATTGTTATTGGTTTCTTTCTCTGCTGCGCATTCCGTTCGCTCGCAGAAACTCCCGTATTCAATGTTACTGACACTTTGAAAAGTCCCCGTTATTTTAATTCATTACATTTCGGTGGGCTTGCAGGGGCCAAGGGAGCCGGGACCACTCCAACAGTCGCCACCTTCCACGGTGTTGCCCTCCATAAGTGGCGCCTTGGCCTTGGAATTGGCTATGACAACTACGACCGGTGGACCGTTGTTCCGATGTATGGAATGTTTTCGGTTGATATTGCCAGGCTGAAGAAGAACCGGCTCTATCTTACGCTCGCAGCGGGCTATAACAAACCCCATCGAAACGGAGATGACGAGACATTTGTCTATAAACCATCGTCAGCGACAACGGTCAGCCCACTTGTCGGATACCGTATCCAGTCAGGAAAATGGAACATTAATTTCCAGGCAGGATACAAGTGGCAACGGGTTGGCTATACGTTTGAACGAAGATACTGGCTGGCGATCGGTACGAAACAGCCGGAATACGAAGTGGTGGAAATGATGGAACGTCTCGTTATTCACGTTGGATTCGGATTCAACTAAAGCCGAGCGCGTCAAGTTCAGTGACCAGACTTTCCCATCTATCAGTCGCCTTTTTCAAATCATTTTCAACCTTCTTAAAATCGAATTGCAGCTTCTTCATGCGCTCCTGGTCACTGTAGGTCTCAGGCTGCGCAAGCTCTGTTTCGAGACTGGCTTTGCGTTGTTCTAATTCATTGACCTGTTCCTCGGTCCTGCGAATCTCCTTTTCGATCTGCTTTTTCTTTTCAGAATTCAATGACTCGGCTGATTTTTCCTGCTTTGGCGCAGACTCTGCTTTTCGAACTTTTGGAGGCTCTTCTTTCACCTGTGCCGCCTCATTCTTTTTCTTCCAGTATTCGTATTCTTCGTATGTGCCCGGATACTCTTTGATCTGTTTATCTTCGATGTACCAGATCTTGTTTGCAATCTGACTTACAAAGTGACGGTTGTGTGACACGACTACAAAACTGCCTTTGTATTGTTGCAATGCCTGGATGAGAATATTCTCTGATATAAAATCCAGGTGGTTGGTAGGCTCATCAAGAAGAAGAAAGTTCGCTTCTGAAATCAAAGTCTTTGCAAGTGCCACGCGGGATTTTTCTCCACCTGAAAGCACTTTAATTTTCTTAAAGACATCTTCATCCGAGAAAAGAAAACAACCCAAGACATTTCTCAGTTGCTGTTCCGTTTTTCCCGAGCCGGCTTGCATCAACTCTTCGAGAATTTCATTTTCAACGTGAAGGGATTCGAGCTGATGTTGCGCGTAGAAAGCCCTTACCACGTTATATCCCATTGTTCTTTCGCCATCGATGGGTTCCTCGCCAGCGATGATGCGAAGAAGCGTAGACTTTCCTTTTCCGTTCGCGCCGATCAACGCGATCTTGTCCGTTCGTTCGATCGATGCCGACGTATTCTTCAGAATTTCAATCGGTCCGTACGATTTAGAAACGTTGTTCAGATTAATAATATAACGACCCGGCTGTTGATTGAAAAGAAATCTGAAATTCACCGCGGCGGTATCATCAACGACTTCTTCAATCATATCCATTCTCTCCAGCGCCTTTACGCGGGACTGGACTTGACGGGCTTTTGTAGCTTTGGCTTTGAAGCGCTCGATGAAACGCTCTGTCTGACGGATCTTTTGTTGCTGGTTTTCGTAAGCGTTCTGCTGAATTTCCTGACGAAGCTCTTTCTCCTGCAGGTAGAAGGAATAGTTCCCTTCGTACGTGACAAGCTGGCCCTGCGTAACCTCCACAGTTTTCGTGGCTACGTTGTCGATGAACATCCTGTCGTGAGAAACGACGATGACAGCGCCTTCATAATTCCTTAAATAGTTCTCAACCCATTCGATAGATGGAAGGTCAAGGTGGTTAGTAGGCTCGTCAAGCATCAGCAGAGACGGCTTCTCAAGAAGCAACTTCGCAAGCATTACCCTCATACGCCATCCACCGGAGAATTCTTTTAGCGGTCGATGTAAATCCTGAGTTGTGAATCCAATACCTTCCAAAACTTCTTCTGCTTTCGCCTGCATGGCATAACCATCAAGGTGCTCGAATTTTTCCTGAAGTTTCGAAAGCTTATTTACTAACGCATCGGAATATTCTGTCTCTAATCGATGCAATAACTTCTCAATTTGTCGCTGTGTGTCTACCGCTTCCTTGAATGCCTCCATAGCAACAGTAACAATAGCATCGTCGGATTGATAGGAGAGTAGATCCTGGTTGAGAAAGCCGATCGAGCAGTCGTTACTTTTGCTTATCGAGCCTGAGTCGATTTTGTATTCTCCTGAAATTATTTTCAGCAATGTAGATTTCCCACGCCCGTTCAGACCAATCAAACCGATCTTGTCCTTCGGTTTGATAAACATATTGGCATTCTCATATAACGCGCGCCCGCCTATGTAGTAAGAAAGATTTGTAATCGACACCATAATGATCCGCTCCGAAGGCTCTGTTGCCAAAAGGACCTCAAAAATAACATTTCCTGAGAGATTTTATTCCTTTGTTGCCGTTGCCGGAATTATTATACCTTCGCTTTAAGCCGAATCAGTAAATTCGGAACAGTTAAAACGAAAGAGCCTATGAGATACCTAAAAAATATGTCGTTGTGGATCACTGCCCTGGTGATGGCATGCGGCAATTCAAGTACAAGCGACGAAATAGCGACACATCCGGATTCATCAACGACAGTAGTGGAACACGAAGATAAGTCTGCCGGTCTACCACTTGATAAAATAAAGCTTCCTCCCGGTTTTGAAATATCCGTCTTTGCTGAAGTAGAGAATGCGAGATCGATGGCAGTGAGTCCGTCGGGAACCGTTTTCGTTGGCACGCGCGATGGAGGGAAGGTCTTCGCTGTAAAAGACACAGATGGTGACTATAAAGCCGATAAAAAATGGGTGATTGCTTCCGGACTGAAGATGCCTAACGGTGTAGCTTTCCGCGATGGCGACTTGTATGTGGCTGAGATCAGCCGGATCACCCGTTATCCGGGGATTGAGTCGAAGCTCGAAACGCCTCCTGCGCCGGTAGTGGTAAATGATAATTTTCCTAAAGAAGAGCATCACGGTTGGAAGTACATCGCCTTCGGGCCTGACGGAAAACTGTATGTTCCAGTGGGTGCACCTTGCAACATCTGCGAACGCAAGGAGGAAATATACGCATCGATTACCCGAATGAACGCAGATGGTAGTGGTAGAGAAGTATTTGCAAAGGGCGTGAGAAACACAGTGGGATTTACATGGCATCCTGACACAAAAGAATTGTGGTTCACCGATAACGGACGTGACATGCTTGGCGACGACACGCCTTCATGTGAGCTCAACGTCGCGCCTAAGGCCGGGATGCATTTTGGTTATCCTTACTGCCATGAAGGTAGCGTGAAAGATCCTGAGTTTGGAAGTAAGAGACCCTGCTCGGATTTTGTACCACCGCAGGAAAAGCTTGGCCCGCACGTCGCACCACTTGGGTTGAAGTTTTATGATGGCAAAATGTTCCCGTCAGAGTACAATAAAAACATATTCGTGGCTTTGCATGGATCATGGAACCGCAGCAAGAAAATAGGCTACAATGTGACGATGGTCAAATTTGACGGAAACAAAGTGGTAGGTCGTGAAGTATTCGCGAGCGGCTGGCTCGATGATGCAACTCAGAAAGTCTGGGGAAGACCTGTCGATGTTGTTGTGCTTGATGATGGCTCGATGCTCGTATCCGACGACTATGCAAATGTGATTTACAGGATCACCTACAAAGGTTGATTGACCCTAAGCAACAGGAATGTACCCGGTTCTTTTTGAAGTAGGAGGGATCTCCGTTTATGCGTACGGATTTTTCATTGCACTTGGAGCAATCGCTGGAGTGGCCTACATGGCGATACAAGGGAAAAAAGAAGTGGGCTTGACGTTTGATCAGGCCAACACTTTGTTCCTGTTGATTTTTATCGCTGCTTTCGTCGGCGGGAAAGTGTTTCTGTTCTTCGAAGACATCCCTTATTACCTTGATCATCCCAGAAAACTTTTCACCGGAAGGGGATTTGTCTTTTACGGATCGTTTCTTTTCGCTGTTCCTGTGATGCTTTTTTATTTCAAGAAATACAAGCTCCACGTCTACCGTATGCTGGACGTGATGGCGATCACAACCTGTCTCGTGCATTTTTTTGGAAGGATTGGATGCTTTATGGCAGGATGCTGTTACGGAAGGCCCACCGACAGTGTGTTTGGATTAACATTCACCAATGAAGCCTGTTATGCAGAGCCATTGGGATCGCCGTTGCATCCAACTCAGCTATACGAGGCCGGGTTCATCGGTCTCGTCGGACTGGTTCTGCTTTTCTTACGAGACCGAAGAAGTTTTACAGGACAATTGTTCTTGCTTTACCTGATGCTTTATGCCTGCGGCAGATTTGTGATCGAATACTTCCGGGGAGATGTGCAGCGCGGTTTCGTTGTTGAGAATCTTATTTCCCATTCTCAATTCATTGCAATACTCGTTTTTCTCGCAGTTGCGGCAATCTACGTAAGAAGATACAGGCAGGAATCATTAAGCGCGTAAATGAGAAATCCCGGTATTACCCGGGATTTTTTGTGTTGATAAACTGATTTTCGATCTACAGTTCACGAATCCAGATATTGCGGAAGCTCACCGCGTCGCCGTGGTCCTGGAGGACGATGGGTCCCTTTTCAAGACTCTTATAGACTGGAAGTCCAATGTATTCTGTAGGACCCCAAATTGCAATGTGATTTTGTGTAACCACTCCGTTGTGAATAACGGTCACATAAGCTGGATGGATGACGCGTCCCTCAGCATTAAATCTTGCTGCTGTAAAAATGATATCATATGCTTGCCATTCACCCGGCTTCTTGCAGGCATTCACAAGAGGAATATGCTGCTTGTACACTGAACTGGCCTGTCCGTTCGCGTAGGTTTTGTTGTTGTAATTGTCGAGGACCTGGATTTCATAGAGTCCCTGAAGAAAGATTCCACTATTGCCGCGACCCTGACCGGTTTTTTTAGGATCAACCTCAGCGGGGCTTCTCCATTCGACGTGTAATTGGAAATCGCCGAATTCTTTTTTCGTGCGGATCTCTTTTGAACCAGCGGCCACAGTCATAGCGCCGTCTTTCAGTGACCATTTTACATCACCGCCTTCAATAGATTGCCAATTTTCAAAATTCTTTCCATCGAACAACACAAGTGCATCGGATGGGCTGTCACCGTATTTCGCCCCAGTTGTAATGATTCGCGGCTGGGGTTCCCAGATTTCGGAGCTTTCTGGTGTTTTCTTATCCGGCTGGTCCTGGCCATTCACACTGCCAGTGATCACCACACCCAAAGCTACGCAGGCTATCAAGAGTTGTATTTTCATTTGTATAGTAGTTTAGTTAAAAATCATTAGCGATGTCGTCCACCTTCTTCTTCTTATCGTCCTTCATCATTTGATGGACCGCGTAGGACGTGTAAATCAATTCCAGTTGATTGCGCCCTGACGAACGAAATTTCAGGATGACCTTGTTCGTCTTCCAGAAATACGTTTCATTCTTCATGTCGTAGTCTGCCCTTCCGAATAGCGACTCTAAAGCTTTCATGAGGCGGACATCCTTGTCAGTAGTCACACCGATTTCATAAATCTGGTCTTTATAGGCTTTCAATTCAATGCCGCGCACCTTGACTTCTCCAATGCGGGCGTAAGCTTCATCTGAGACGCTGTAAAGTTTAGCGGGGAATTCATCCTTTTCGTTGAATAATTTCAAAAGCTTTACTCCTTTGACAGAGTCGGGATGGCTCTCGAGAACAATATCCTTAAATCCGTAACGCTTATCCAATTCCGAAAGATCCTGCGCAGATGTAACCCCACAGATCGCCAGACACAAAATCAGACACAGAACTCTCGACATAAACTTAATTTAGAAATTTTAGGGGAATGGATACTTTGGTTTTATCCCACATCATCTGAAGGTCTGCCAGTTCATTCCGTTGATTGAGTTGAATTGTAAAAGGTTCGTACACGGTATCCCCTGGAATTTGCTGAACCGGCACTTCGAAGCGCATCACATCCAGCGCCTCATTGTAGTTATAAGCTCCCCACATTCCCAGATCTGAGTTAATAATAATCGTCCACTTGTCTTTTTCAGGAATCGTAAAGATGGAGTATGATCCGGCGACAAGCAGACTTCCATTGATCTGAATATTCTTTGTGATCGTGAGTTCGGTAGCTTCATTGGCACCAGTCCTCCATACTTTTCCGAAAGGAACGAGCTTCCCGAAAATTTCGCGACCTTTTTTATGTGGTTGGGAGTATGTGATCTTGAAATATGCTTCTTTATACCGCGCGTTGACAATCGCCAGGGGACTAGGGCGGGGGGTTACGGCAGTTTGTGCTGACGAAACGGACTGAAAGGCGAGGAAAAAAACCGCTGCGAGAATTAGTACCCTTCCCATGGGCTTTAAATATAGTAATTTACCTCAAACTAAAAGTACGGGTTACACAAGGGACCCATTCCACGGGAGGGCTGGTGATTTTGTAAGCAACGCAATGATCTTATTTTTGTGGAATGATACGCCCTGCTTTCGACGACATCTATATGGAACTGGCAGTGAATCTTGCCAAGAGAAGCCATTGCATCAAACGCCATGTAGGGGCGGTTCTTGCGAAAGACACGCGCATTATATCGATCGGCTACAATGGTCCACCGTCAGGTACGCATAATTGTGATGAACAATGGCCGGAGACGGGCTGCCCTCGAGATTCAAAAGGTGGATGTTCGTTGGCCATCCATGCCGAACAAAATGCGATTCTTTATGCAGTAAAGAATAAGACATCGGTTGAAGGGGCGACCCTTTACGTCACCCTGTCGCCATGTCTTGCCTGCGCGAGGATTATTTATTCAATGGGGATAAAGAGGGTGATCTACTTCAACTCATATGCCGAGCACAAAGGAATTCCATTGGATGAAGGGGTAGACTTCCTTAAAAGGTTCGGCGTTGAAGTGGAAAGATATGCGGGCCTGATTCAGAACGTGACCCGCCTCATTTAGCAAACCTGTTACTGGATTTTCAGAGCCTTCTCAAGGTCACCGATTAGTTTTACGGTAACTCCCTTCGTTTTTTTGGCTTTCTCTTCATTAAGCACGGTTAACGCGCGTCCAGCGACCTCGTACAGTCCTGATGGGTTACGATCGAAGCGAAAACTTCCAAGGCACCACTCAAGTTCTGATTGCAATTGCTGATCTATTCCGAGTGATTGAAGTTTCTTCAGCGCTTCTTCGCTAGCCTGTTCGAGGAGTTCTGAGGGAGAAGCAACGACTTTTGAGGAAGCCTTGCTTCCTGATTTAACTTTTGATTCGGCTTTTGGTGTCGTACTCTTACTGGTTGTCTTTGCCATGGTCTTTTGTTTGGGAATTTTCGAGAAAGTTACGGGTGAACCATGTTCATATCAAGCGCGAACTTTACAATATTTCTGCAACCGAATGAAGGTCTGAGAAATGGACTGCCTTTCTCCACCCGCTAACTGCCAAAGCTGCTGGTAAAAACTCATACCAAGGATCACATCTGTCCACCAGGTATCCTCACGCTTAAGTTATTCAGTCTGCAAGAGGAGATTCAGAAAAGAAGAATGGTTGAAAGTAGAAGTGATGGAGAAGGAGAGACGAGAAGAAAAGATAGATTGGTCCTGATGAGTCGCGATGATGATGGTATTAAAAAACGAAAGGGAAGTAAATCTGATTTACTTCCCTTCGCAAAGTTTTTAGGACTTGCCTAATTACTTCTTCTTCTTAGCAGCCTTCTTAGCAGTCTTTTTTGCAGACTTCTTTGCTGCTTTCTTCGCTGTTTTTGCCATAGCGTTTAGAATTTATTGTTAAACAATACGAAAAGTTATAACAAAATTTTCATTCGCAAAAATTTTTTGAATTTTTTTTTCATTTATCAATTCTTTTTCGTGGTAATGATCGACATGATGTAATGTTTAGGTACTAACATCACTTCGTTGAAGAGAATTATCAACTCAGATGACATTCACTTCTGGTTGAAGTGTGATGTTGAACTTCTCTCTCACGCTATTCTGAATTTCAATAGCGAGTTCCCAAAGTTTTTTTCCTTCTCCACCGCCATAGTGAACAAGAACAAGTGCCTGAAGTGCATGAACACCGATGTTATCAAAACGTTTTCCCTTCCATCCACATTGTTCGATCAGCCATCCTGCAGGAACTTTGGTCTTTTCATTCTCTTCAGGGAATCCAGGAGCAGAAGGATAATCTTTCTTCAGCGTCTGATAGTGCTCGTTGTCTATAGATGGATTCTTAAAAAAGCTTCCGGCGTTTCCGATGACCGCGGGATCGGGCAACTTGCTACGACGAATATGAATAACTGCGTCGCTGATTGCCTTAACACTAAGATCGGAGATGCCCATCTGCGCCAAAGTGTCTCTTATCGCACCGTAAGCAACATTGTGATGATGATTTCTCTTGGTCAGAGTTAAAGTAACGCTTGAGATAAAGAACCTGCCCTTACCTTCCTGTTTGAAAAAACTGTCGCGGTAGCCGAACAGACATTCCCGATTTGAAAAAGACTGAGTGTTCCCGGTTGAAAGTTCAATAGCTTCAACGGACTCGATCACGTCTTTAACTTCAACGCCATACGCTCCAATATTCTGCATCGGCGCCGCCCCGACTGTTCCTGGTATCAGCGAAAGATTTTCGATCCCTCCGTAGTTGTGATCGACACAGTACATCACGAGGGAATGCCAGTTCTCTCCTGAACCAACATTCAGGGTAACAAAGTCCTCAGTCTCCCTCACGACGGAGATACCGCGTATCTCGTTCCGGATCACCAGACCATCGAAGTCTCGTGTGAACAGGATGTTACTTCCACCACCCAGGAAAAGAATTGGGTTGTTGAGGAATACGTGCGTTTCCCGGAGCTCACGAAAGTCGTTGAGGTTCGCGATCAGGCTCAGATACTTCGCCCGGGCGTTAAACTTGAAAGTATTGAAGTTGAGAAGCGGAGAATTTTCCTGGATGAAAACCATAAAAAAGTTTTCGGTAAGGTAAACAAATTAAGGCTTCTTCATCCGGCCGCGTCTATCGAATAATGTTTATCACCTCTTCAGAAGACATCTTGATCAAGGCAAGCCTTGAAAAGCGTCCAGCGATGTAGGTACTTCCCGCCACGACAAGGCCACCATCCGAAGTTGACGAGAGTCTTCCGAACTCGTAAGGATTTGTGAAACCAAAATACTTGCTACCAAGAAACTCTCCGGTGCCGGCGTCATAAACGAAAATTCCAATCTGCTTCGACTCTGTATTGGTTGCATATGCCACCACGTTCCGCCCTTCGATCGTCGTGTTGAGAATCTGCACCGGCGCACCCGCCGCGATTTCTTTCATATCATATCCCGAAAGGTCTGCAATGGAAGTAAATGAATTGGTTGAAAGCGATGCGCCGGGTTGGATGTAATTATCGTTGTGATGGAAGAATGCTGTGGCAAAACGTCCCCCTGACAATGGGCTCAGCGCACTGAACCCGCCATGGTCCTGTTGGCCCTGGACTACGCCCCTGACATCATCGTCTGCCCCTAAGCTTGTAAACACGAGGGAGAAAGTGTAGTCGTAAAACCCGTTAAAGAAGAATCCTCCGGACGGATTTCTGCCAACCTGAAACGGGAAGCGCGTTCCTGTTCTTAGAAAATGTTTGATGATCTCATCCTCCATTGAATCATCGTCCGAAATTGTGAATAACCTGCTTCCACGGATTCCTCCGTCAGGCGCCACCCGCGATACGACGGTCTTCTTTTCGATCTGATCGTAACTGAGGAGGACAAACTCTCCGTCCGAAAACGACGTGGCTGCCGGGTAGCTGAGTCCAACATCAGCTGAAGTGAAGCCTTCCAACTCGGAGTCAACCGAAATGACTTTGGCTTGTGAGGAGCCATCCATGCAAATAAAATGATACTGGTTATTATGAAACGCAAGGCCGGGCAATGCATTCACCAATTCATTATCGAGCGGAAGATCCTTCACAAACTTTCCGTACTTGTCCGCGCGGAGAAGGTGTGCCACACCCATAGGGACGTCCGGGGAAAATCGTGACGCAAGTACGATAAACCCGCCATCACTGGTCTGGGCTACATCTATTGCCGAGAAAGAATACGAAAAAACGTTGTTGTCATATATCCGTGTGAAATTTTCCGATTCGGAAACCTCATTGGACTCCTCTGAACACGAAAGAACGGTCAACAGAGGAAAGAGAAGGGTGATCAGATATTTTTTCATGGATCTTATTTGTCGTATGACTTAAAGCCGGAGGAAAGGAAGCGCAGCGGAAAGAGTGTTCCGAATGAAACAGCGATGGCGTTCACGTTAATGTCATCCATCGCGTCGCCTATACCGGAGAGCCTGTCATTCTTATATCGGTTCTCGCCTGAGTTCATCTGGCTCTGGGCTATTCTATACTGGACATCCAGGTTAAGGCGGATGTTTCCTATATTATAATAGACTCCACCTCCCGCAACGATACCCCAATGGTTAGGAGCGAAGAGATCTTTAGCGCCAACAGTGACTTGTTCGTATTGAAATTCATTGGTACCACCGGAAGCATAATCTGTTCCACTGACTTCAACGGATTTTGTTGCACCCAGAAGAAACGCAGAATAAGCACCGACCTGGATGTATGGACTAAATGCTGTCAGATGAAACTCATACTTAAAGATCAACGGCAGATAAAGATGTGAGATCTGCTGATCATGTTCGTATCGAAGGTCGAGATGATTCTCTGGAATTTCAGCGTCGGTCCAGGAGTAGTTATTTTCATAGCGGAAACGTGTCGTTCCATACGTCGGCTGGATGCTCGCCGAGAATCCACGGAACGCATAGGTGGCCTCCAGACCGATCTGGGTACCCATGGGTTTCCATTTTTCATACTTCTTCTTCGAGACGTCGGCGGAATAATTTGTCGGAGCGATAATCGAATAACTCTGGTCAACCTTCACCGATGAGACATTTACTCCTCCCTTTAACCCGATCCACCATTGTTGACGGAGAAAAGGATTTTCACGGCCACTGAAATTGAAGTTGGCGGCCTTTCTCTTCGGCTGCGCTGTTGCAGTCACGAATAGAATTGAACAAAGGAGAACGAGTAAATATTTTCTCATGGGATTACGTTCAGTACAATTTTATTCTACGATAATAAGCTTTCTCGCTTGTTTAAATGTCCCTGATGAAAGCTGACAGATAAATGTTCCGGGCTTGAGACCGGAAAGCGTGACCTCCCGCCGATGTTCTCCAGGAGGGAGCACTTCGTTCACAAAAACCTTAACTACCTGACCTTTCATGTCGACCAGATCTATTTTTACATTATAGGCGGAATTGATCCGGAAATGAATAGTGGTCTTATCTTTCGCCGGATTTGGATAACATTCTTCCAATGCAAATCGTGAGCTGACAAAACCTTCCACATCTGTGATGGTTCGCTGAACGACGGGAAGCTCCTGGAATTTCACCCCATCTGTCGTGCCTTCAGCCGTCATAATTCCCGGGAAGATTTCGTTGAGCCTGTCATTCGAAACACCCATCCAATCCTTCATGATGTTGGCATAGATCTGGCGGTAATCATATTGCAGGGGAACGTTTCTTTCTTCAAGGTCCGGAACCGTCCCAATGATTCCAGGCTGAGCACCCTTTCCGAAAATCATCATTGGTCCTCCTGTGCCGTGATCCGTCCCGTAGCTTCCGTTAGACCTTACTCGTCTTCCAAACTCCGATGTGGTCACTGTGAGCACAAGGTCGTCGAGGCCCCGTGATTTTAGATCTTCCTGGAATGCCTTCACAGCTGTTGAGACATGGTAGAGCAAAGCTGCGTGTGCGCCCATCGTGGCATCGTAACTTTCCACCTGGCTTGCGTGTGTATCGAATCCACCAGCCTTTACGAGGAACACCCTGGTTCTGCAGTTACCCGCAAGCAATCGCGCCACCAACTGTAGTTGTTGCGAGAGATTATTTTCTGCGCTTGCCTTCGGTGCGTTGAATGGATACTTGGACGGATAAGTTACCTGGCTCTGACCACCAGCTTTCCATACGTCGAACAATCTTTCCGCATAACTTTTTGATTTATCCTCGAGGCTCAGGATCCATTGCAGTTCATTGTAATAATTTGACTGTGCGAGAAACTCCGGAGGAAGTCCCCGAGGGTCAAGACCTTCATCGATGAATCCTTCAAGCTCATTTACAAGCCGGGCGAAATATTCAGGGTCTTCCACAGAGATCGACATTGGAATATTTCCTTCCTGATGGAAAATCAAAGACACATCGCTTCCCATTTCTATCGCGAGCGGATCTTTCATTCCGCCATCCTCTTCTTCCGGGAAGTCTTCGGGATATGATTTTGGAGCGATCTCCTGATTCAGATAGCGTCCTACCCAGCCGGAAGAATAGTAATCTTCTGACGAGCCCCCCATGAACCAGATATCACGACCACGGAAATGGGAGCCGTTATTATTCTTATATGATACGCCTTGAATGAAGGAAACTTTTCCTGTATCGTACATTGCCTTCATCGCCTGCATGTCGGGGTGTAATCCCACCTGCATGTCGGACGGAAGGGTAGAGTCCAGTGGGACCAACTTCCGGATGCCGCTTTTCGGAATAGCAATGTTCGGTCTCTTGCTGTAGTAGAGATCGTACGCGTCAATAGGGATCAATGTGTTGAGTCCATCATTTCCGCCGTGAAGCTGCAGGATAACGAGTACCCGGTCCTGAATAGTAGCCGCCTTCGCGAGACGCGTTAGCTGGTTATCGGCCATCGCTTTGATAGGGATCCCACCAATAGCGAATGGAAGACTCATCGCTACCGGAAGCTTCTTAAGAAAATCTCTTCGGTTGTGCTTCATTGCTATTGGAATTAGGCAAGTTGATATTCGGGAGTTTGTAACATAGCATTAAACAGGAATTCGAGTTGCTCGCGAAGGTCTCCTGCGCGCTCGTTCCACCGCGTCGTCCAGTATGCTTCGTCAAAATCCTGGAGGAAACGGTTCAGGAAATAATTTAATCTTCGATGAGTCAGCGGAGAGGTTGTGGCTGCTTCATCAAATGAAAGGTTGTCGGCAACCGGAAGGTGATAATGCGCCAGGGCAATGATGAGACTCTTTGCGTCTGCGGCGACACCGGAAAAGTTATCATCTACATATTGAAGTGCATCGATGTAAAACATTCCTGGATTGACGGAGCGGAACAGATGTCGGATAAAATCATAACGGATGGCCAGGGCTCCCGGAGTGATCCATATTCGCTGGAAAATCGGGAACTGGTGATACGCTTCATACCCTGCGACATCGAAAGGCTCATAGAATTTCATTCCGAGACTTTGCATGGTATAGATAACCGATGTCGTTGCCTCATAGAAAGCTTCTGTTTCAGTCAGCATGTCCGGGAAACGCACGTCGAAAGCACGAAATGTTCCAAGAATCAGATCAAGTGGTGATTTAATGATACCACCATAGCTATCATCGCGGATATCCGGGTTCGTCGCATCATAGAAGTGCTGGCTGCGGAGAAGATTCTCAATTACCGGTTGGATCTGATAACCACTGGAAATAAAAAGATCCGCCATTGGTGTGATCACCTCCGAATCGATCCAGCCAATGTTGTTTGTTGGTTCATGTTTTCCATGGGGAGAATACACGAAGAAACGATAGATCTTCCAGCATATGTTGCGGGGAGTATTAGGGCTTGAGTAAATAATATCAATGAGTTGTCGGATCTCATCGAGGGCACTTGCTTCGGTGGGATCGTCTCCATTCATAAGGAGAGGATCCGGGGTAACGGACTGTCCGCCGAATCGTTCACTGAAGGTTTTGACAGTATTCTTGTGAGATGATGCGTTATCAGGATTACCCTTCACACGACCGCGAGGCAAATTTGTATCGGGGTCGATGTTTGCAAACGTCAGATCATCCTGCCATCCCGAAAGCACCTCTGCAGCTGCGACAACATCGTCTTCTGTATAAACATAGTAATCACCCGCAGGCAAGTTTTCTGGAACGGTTCCTTCAAGTCCGCGACCTATAGAATAGAGTTCAAGAAGTTCTCGCGCATAGTTTTCATTTGGATTACCTTTGCTGTTGAGGTTTCCATCGAGGAGACGAAGCATTGCGTTATCAACGCTAAGCTTAACCGTGAGAGACTTCAGGTTTACTTCGGGATCACCGGTGTTTGCGTCCAATACATATTGTCTGAACAACTCGTTCTGGAAATACAGCGCCCTGCTGCTTTGCACTTTGTTGGCGATACAGGTGAAGTGGGTATGGAAGAAGAGAACAATTTTCTCACGTGCCGAATAAGGGATCGAAAGGTTCTCGGGAATTCCGGAGCTCATCATCTGCGCCATGAACCATCCCTGGAAATACTGACCTAGTTTGAATTCTTCGCTGCTTCCGTTTGTTGTTCCGGAAAGAAACCATTCAAGACCGGTTTCCGGATCGATAGGGAGGACTGGGTCGGGTAATGGTTGGTGGAACAATTCCTGTATTGCTTGCGCAGGGGTAAGCGAAGCAAAATGATCAATCTGCGATTTATTCGCGCCGAAGGTGGCCCTGCGGAGAAGGTGCGCAGCACGTTTTACACCCAGCACTCCCGTAAGTTCTGCTAATGGCATACCGGTTAGGTCTTAATAGTCAGCGATTATACAAAATAACAATAATCCTTAAGCACAATAGCCAGACAAACAGCATTTTCATCCGGTTATTGATAAATAAAGAACTTCGCGTTGATTCGGCGGGGTCAGGAAAATGTAACTTGTGACACCAACCAATATTGCAATGAAGATCGTTGAATGTCCTCGTGACGCGATGCAGGGAATAAAAGAATTCATTCCTACTCCCGAAAAAGTAAGGTATATCAATCAGTTGCTTCGGGTGGGCTTCGACACGCTTGACTTCGGAAGCTTCGTTTCGCCTAAGGCTATTCCTCAAATGAAGGACACAGCGGATGTATTAAATGCACTTGATTTGTCAAATTCGAAAACGGAATTGCTGGCAATCATTGCAAACACGAGAGGCGCAGAAGATGCAGCTTCATTTGATCGGGTTAATTATCTGGGATTTCCACTTTCCATATCAGAAACATTCCAGGTGAGAAACACCAACAAGACAATCACGGAAGCACTTAACACACTTGTAGAGATCAAAGACATCTGTGTAAGAAAAGACAAGAAACTTGTCGTATACGTCAGCATGGGTTTTGGAAATCCTTACGGCGATCCGTATGATGATGGAATGGTGTCCTCTTTTGTTGAGATACTCCTGGCACTGGGTGCAGATGTAATTTCGATTGCAGACACTGTTGGCGCGGCGACTGAATCCCAAATCCGGTTATTGATGACATCTCTATTGCCGAAATACCCCGGCAGGGAGATAGGACTACACCTTCATGCATCCACAAAAGATTCCCGCGAAAAGATCGTCGCCGCGATAGAATCGGGATGCACACGAATAGATGGCGCTTTAAGGGGATACGGCGGATGTCCCATGGCGAAAGATGACCTTGTAGGAAATCTCGCGACTGAAGAAGTGATTGCATTTCTTGATGAAATTGGAAGGGCTCCTTTGATTGATCGGAAGGAACTCGCCAAAGCGATGTCTGTCGCTGACGAAATTTTCCCAAAGCATTGAAAATATTACCTCCAACGACCGTCATCTATCTATTGGCGTAACTTTGAGAAAAATGAGCGGTATGAAGCGGTGTATTCTTTCTTTTGTTATTCTGTTGTTGGTTTCTCCGGCGTTTGCGCAAAACGCAAAGGACCTTACTCAAAAAGGTAGAGAGCTTTACGAGAAGCGTGAATTCATGGAGGCGCTGTTGAATCTGAACAAAGCAATTGAACTTGATCCCGGATTCTCCAATGCTTACTACGTGAGAGGTAACATCAAGGATAATTTTGATGATCGCCATGGAGCGATGAAGGATTATAACATCGCCATTGAAAAGAATCCGAAATTTGCTGACGCGTTTTTTGCCCGCGGTAATGTGAAGATGAAGCTGCAGGATTACTACGGTGCCATCAGCGATTATAGTCAGGCAATTGCTGTGAACGAAAACTATATCGAAGCATACTTCAACCGGGGCAAAGCAAAGCAGATGCTCCAGGCATACGAAGACGCGATAAATGATTGCACCAAGATCATTCAGATCAACCCGAGAAGTATCGACGCACATTATATGCGTGGCATTCTTCGTATCGATTTCGGCGACTTAAAAAATGGTTGCCTCGACTTAAGTAAAGCAGGTGAGTTCGGCGATCTCAAAGCTTATGAAGTCATCAAAGAGAAGTGCAATAATCACAAGTCGGAAGATTAGTCAGTCCTTCAGTCGATAGACCTTTCCTGGTGACGTTGTCACCATGCCTTTGAATTCCAGATTAAGAAGCACCGACGCTAGCTGACTTACGCCAATTCCGGATTTCCAACTGAGCTCATCGATCGGTAACTGCATTTTGTTTTCCATCAGGAGATGTACAACCGCTAACTCTTCTGCATCAAGGCCCTCCAGCTCTTGCTTTTTCGATTTCTTCGGTGGCGCGGCCGCGTCCCAGTTCATCAGATACTCCAGGTCTTTTATAGATGTAAGTAGGAAGGCCTTGTTGGTCTTGATAAGGTTGTTGCAGCCTTCCGAAGTTGCCTGACCTACATTTCCGGGAAACGCAAATACATCTTTGTTGTAGCTGTTCGCGATTTCTGCTGTGATCAGCGCTCCTCCTTTGGCCGCCGCTTCGACAATGACTATCGCGTCTGAAAGTCCCGCAACGATACGGTTACGCGCAGGAAAGTTGTGTGCATCCGGATTTGTCCCGAAGGGGTGCTCAGTTAAGATGCCTCCGTTGTCAGACATCTTACGTGCAGTCTCGCGATGCGACGGGGGATAAACGACATCAATACCACTTCCCATCACACCGATGGTTGGAAGTTTATGTTTGATGGCCTGCTTATGCGCATGAATGTCTATACCATAAGCGAGTCCACTGACGATGCATGCATGATGTGATGTTAGCGCACTGACAAGTTCTTCGACGCAACGTCGGCCATACTCTGTTGCCTTGCGCGTGCCGACAATACCTACCATCTTCTTGTTCTCAAAGTCGATTTCTCCCTTAGCGTACAAAAGGGTAGGAGCATCGTTGATCTGCTTAAGCCTCGAAGGATAATCCTTATCGATGTAGAAGATCAGCCGGGTGTCTTCCTTCTCCGCTTTTCTGATTTCCTTTTCGGCGTCGTGAAAAGTCTTCGCGTTTCTTATTGATTGCGCCGTCACTTCTCCGACGCCGGGCACTTTCAGAAGTTTTCCTTTCGGATACTTAAATACTTTGTCGGCGGAGCCACAGTAACTAATCAGTTGGCGTATTAAATAATCACCCAGGCCGGGGATAAAATGAAGTGCAAGCAAAGCCAGTCGGTTCTGATCCATAAAAGACAACGGTATAAAACAAAAAGCCGATGGTATCACCGGCTTGAACAAAATGCTTCTTAATAATTTCAGCTCATCCTTTCCTTCAGCTCGGCCAGGAATGAGCGAACTTTCTTCAGCGAATCAATGAGGTCCATCTTGTCGCGAACTGCCTGTGAATCGTTACGCAACATTTCTTTAGCGCCCTGAAGCGTAAAACCTTTCTCTTTCACAAGGTGATAGATCGTCCGGACGTTGTCAATATCTTCCCGTGTGAACTGGCGGTTTCCCTTGCGATTCTTTTTGGGCTTGATGATATCGAATTCCGATTCCCAGAAACGAATAAGGGATGGCGCAACATTGAACAATTCAGCTACTTCTCCAATTGAGTAATAAAGCTTCTCTATTTCCTTTTCTTTGTACGCCATGTTATTGAGCAAGGTAAGTAATTAAACCATCATCGTCAATCTCAATATTTCCCTCAGGGAAATCTTTTTTGGTGAGTTCCCTGATCTTCAAAATAACTTTTTTCTCCGGGTCAACCCGGACGCCGTGCTCGTAGGTCTGCTGAGTAGGCGTAATCCGACCGAAAAGGAATTTTCCCTCTCTGTCGGTGAACACTTTTATTATCGGAGCAATTCCATTTACTCCTGCAATACTGATACCCCGGTAAGTGCAAAAATTTCCCAGACTATATGCGATAAAACGGTTATTGTAGACTTCAATCGCCCTGGTAACATGAGGACCGTGTCCGAATATAATGTCCGCGCCTGCATCTATTAATGTATGGGAAAATTTGTAAACATCACCGCGGTTTTCACCATAGTACATCTCCTCTGTTCTGGGTACATTTTGAAATTGTGCGCCTTCTGCACCTCCGTGAAACGAAACAATCACCACATCAACAATTGAGTCGAGCTGCATAACAAGCTGTTTCGCTCCTTCGATATCGTTCAATGGAACGCAGTTACTGTTCGGAGCAAATGCCACAAGTCCGTAGCGCACACTATCCTTTTCGAAAATCGTTGTCTTTTGATTTAACTGGCCGGCATGAAGAATACCATTTTCTTCGAGCACACGCATACTACTCTGACGTCCTTCTTCTCCCATATCGCCCGCATGATTGTTTGCCAGACTCATTAGATCGAATCCGGCCTTCGTCAGATTGCTTACATATCGAACCGGTGAACGGAATGCGTAGCACACTTTAGGATCCTTGCAACGTTTCGGAGTACCTCCGGAGTCGAGTAGCACTCCCTCGAGGTTCCCAAAAGTTACGTCTGCGTCCTGAAGGATAGAATCGACGCCTTCCATAAGGAATGCTCCGTCGCGGGGCGGAAGCCTATCTTCAGGGTAATTGGTGCCCATCATAATGTCACCAACCCCGATGATGCTCAAAGTGTCGCTGCGGCGAAGGGTATCTGCCACCTGCACCACAGAATCCTGGGCGTGGGCGATTGAAAAGAAAAGACTGAAGCCTAAAATGAATCGAAGACGCATACCAACTATATGAAGGCAAATAAAAGCAGAAAAACAAAAGGGTGAAAGTCGATCCGGCATGCAAACTAACATTCTATCGAATTGAGGGTTAACATCACGACCCTGATGTGATCATTCAATCAATTCCCGCCCGATAAGACCGCTTTTTGGTGTTTGATTGCGAATAATAAGCCAAAAAAAAATCTATTCCCTGCTTAATGTCGAGAGAGACCTCTTAATTTTGTGGCTTGCTGAATTTTTTTATAATGTAAAACATTATAAATCATATACTTACTTTCTTAATAGATAGATCACATCATGGATTCGGGCTCGATCAGGCAAAAATTTCTGGATTTTTTTCAAAGCAAAGGCCATACAATCGTTCCCTCCGCACCCCTCGTGCTGAAGAACGACCCGACACTGCTATTCACCAACTCCGGGATGGTACAGTTCAAGGATAATTTCCTTGGCAACGCAACCCCTAAAGCCCGACGGGTGGCCGATACTCAAAAGTGTCTTCGTGTCAGCGGCAAGCACAACGATCTTGAAGAGGTAGGGATCGATACCTACCATCATACCATGTTCGAAATGCTGGGCAACTGGTCTTTCGGCGACTACTTCAAGAAGGAAGCAATTGAATGGGCATGGGAACTCCTCACCGTTGAGTATAATCTTCCCAAAGACAGACTTTACGTCACAGTTTTCGGCGGCGATAAAGATGACAATCTCGCGGTCGACGAAGAGGCTTATAACCTCTGGAAAGGATTCATCGCAGAAGAAAGAATTCTTCACGGAAGCAAGAAAGACAATTTCTGGGAAATGGCTGACGTGGGACCATGTGGGCCATGCTCGGAAATTCACGTTGATCTTCGCTCCGACGATGAGGTAAAGCGCATTCCCGGAAAGGATCTTGTCAACAACGATCATCCACAGGTGATCGAGATATGGAATCTGGTGTTCATGGAATTTGAACGCTATTGGAATCCTGCAAAAGGTGGTTCCGGTGAGTTGGTTCGCTTTGAGCTTGACTACAAGGGTGAGGATAAGAAAATCGCGAGGGAAAAACTTCGTTCGTCGCTTACCCTTTTAAAACCTCTGCCTTCGAAAAACGTCGACACCGGAATGGGGTTTGAGCGTCTGTGCATGGCTATTCAAGGTAAGACTTCAAATTACGATACGGACGTTTTCTCCCCGATGATAGACTTCATCGGAAAAACAGCGGGAATTTCCTATAAAACGGACGAAAAGACCGATATCGCCATGCGTGTAATCGCAGACCATGTGCGCGCGGTTTCCTTCGCCATCGCCGATGGACAGCTTCCTTCAAACACTGGAGCTGGCTACGTTATTCGACGGATCCTTCGCCGCGGAGTCCGCTATGGTTTCACTTTTTTGAATTTTAAAGAGCCGTTTATTTATTCGTTGGTGCCGGTACTGAGCAATCAGCTGAAGAATGTATTCCCTGAGCTCGAAAGTCAGAAAGACTATGTGAGTAAGGTGATCTTTGAAGAAGAAGCGTCATTCCTTCGCACGTTGGAGAAAGGATTAAAACGCATTGAATCTATTCAGACCGAATTGAAGTCGAATGAGATCGGCGGTGAACAAGCTTTTGAATTATATGATACATACGGTTTCCCTCTTGATCTGACGTCACTGATCGCAAGAGAACGTGGTTTTACAGTCGATGAGAAAGGCTTTACCCGCGAAATGGAAAAACAGAAGACGCGATCCAAAGCAGACGCAGCAAAAGAAACCGGAGACTGGGTGATGGTAGGGCAGGACGCGAAGCCCGAGTTTATTGGGTATGATCACCTTGAGTCTGAAGTGAAATTGATAAAGTATCGCAAAATCAGACAGAAGAATAAAGATCTTTTCCAGCTGATATTCGATCGTACTCCTTTTTACGCAGAGAGCGGTGGCCAGGTGGGAGATGCCGGATACATTTCGAATGTGAATGAAAAGATCGCGATCATTGATACGAAGAAAGAGAATGAATTGATCGTCCATATTTCTGAAACGCTGCCTGAAAATCTGAGTGGAACTTTTCACGCGGAGGTGAACCGATCTAAGCGGGCGCTTACGATGGACAATCACTCCGCAACGCACTTGCTACACGCTGCGCTACGACAGGTTCTTGGAAAGCATGTGGAACAAAAAGGATCGCTCGTAAATGAGAAAGTTCTTCGCTTCGACTTTTCACACTTCGCAGCGATGACGGACGAAGAAATTCTTAAGGTGGAAGATATCGTAAACGAACGAATACGTCAGAACATACCTCTCGATGAAAAGAGAAATGTACCTATCGCTGATGCGAAATCATTAGGGGCAATGGCTCTATTCGGTGAGAAGTACGGCGACTTTGTACGCGTCATTACTTTTGATCCGAAGTTCTCAGTTGAGCTCTGCGGTGGGACACACGTGCGTTCGACGGGCGAGATAGGGTTATTCAAGGTTATCTCAGAAAGCTCAGTCGCGGCAGGAGTCCGCAGGATCGAAGCGATTACAGCACTCGAAGCTGAAAAATATGTGCGTACGGAGCTTGAGACGCTTGCGCAGGTAAAAGCGGTGGTTAAGAATACTAAGGATGTACTCGGAGCAGTGAGAAATCTGGTTGAGGAAAAACAACAGCTGGAGAAAAAGCTTGAGACAATTCAGCAGGAGCAGGCCAATCAGTTGAAGGACGAACTTGCGCGCAAGGTAGTCAATACTGATGGGGTCAACCTTATCATTGAGAAGGTGACAGTTCCATCTGCTGACGCTTTGAAGAATATCGCTTACGGATTGCGTAATCAGTTCGAGGATCTGTTGATGGTGCTTGCTGCGGATGTAGATAACAAACCTCAGGTCGCTGTAATGATCGGCGAGAAACTCGCGCTGACAAATAAATATCATGCTGGCAATATGGTTAAGCAACTTGCCCGCGAAATCGACGGAGGCGGGGGAGGCCAGGCGTTCTACGCAACGGCTGGAGGTAAGAACCTGAACGGCCTGGGCGCTGTCATCGAGAAAGCAAAGGAATTAATTCAGAAGTAGTCGAAACGCTGTAATGCTGGATAAGTCAATACGAGATAAATACGAGCTGGTTGTTGGACTCGAAGTTCATTGCCAACTGCTGACGGAAAGTAAGATTTACAACACCGACTCAACTGCATTTGGCCGTGCACCTAACACCAATGTCAGTGTGATCACGCTTGGACATCCGGGTACGCTTCCGATATTAAACAAAAAGGTTGTTGAGCATGCGATCAGGATGGGACTCGCCTGTCATTGCGAGATCAGCCGCTTTAATATTTTCGACCGCAAGAATTATTTTTATCCGGATCTTCCAAAGGGTTATCAGCTTACGCAGGACCGGACTCCGATCTGTAAAGGAGGCTATGTTCGGGTAACCACAAAGTCCGGTGAAAAAGACATCACCTTAAACAGGATTCATATTGAAGAAGATGCAGGGAAGTCGATTCACCTTCCTGAGGAATCGGATACTCTTGTCGACTTCAACAGGGCTGGTGTCCCATTGATTGAAATAGTCACTGAACCTTCGATCCGTTCATCGGATGAGGCATACGCATACCTTACTGAGATCCGGAAGATCGTTCGTTATCTCGATATCTGCGACGGTAATATGGAAGAGGGTTCCATGCGTTGTGATGCCAACGTATCGGTCAGGCTGAAGGGCGCAACGGAATATGGAAAGAAGGTTGAGGTTAAGAACATGAACTCCATCCGCAATGTGCAGCATGCCATTGATCACGAAGCTGAACGGCAGATCCTGTTGCTTGAACAAGGTGAAGTTGTGGTGAGTGAGACAAGGACATTCAATGCCGGTAATGGTAAGACCTATGGCATGCGCACGAAGGAAGAACTCAACGACTATCGTTATTTTCCTGATCCTGATCTGAGCCCGATGATCGTATCAGAAGAATGGCTTGCGCAGATTCATGCGTCGATGCCTGAGTTGCCTCGCCAGTTACAGGAGCGTTTTGTCTCGCAGTATTCTATTCCGCCGTACGATGCGCAGGTGCTCACTGAAGCCAGAGATCTTGCCGCCTACTTTGAAAGGATATGTCAGGAAACAGATAATTACAAGGCTGCGTCGAACTGGGTAATGGGGCCGCTGAAATCTGTGTTGAATGAAAAGAATATTTCAGCGAGCGAACTGACGGTATCTCCATCAGCGATCGCTGAGATCATCAAAATGATTGACACCGGGAAGATCAGCTTTGGATCCGCATCCCAAAAGCTCCTTCCAGCCCTCCTGGAGGACGCTCATAAGAAACCAATGGAAATTGCAGAGGCGCTTAATTTGCTTCAGGATAGCAATACCGACGCCATTGGTGTAATTATTGATCAGGTAATCAGGGAATTCCCGTTAAAGGTTGAAGAATTCCGAAACGGCAAGAAAGGAATTGTCGCCATGTTTATGGGTGAAGTGATGAAAAGAAGCAAAGGAAAAGCTGACCCTAAAGTCACGAACGAATTATTGACGAAAAAGCTAAAGGAAAAAGTATAAAGCATGAAACGTATGGTCTACACGAACTTAAGAACGGTAAAGGTCAACAGGTTGCTTGTGATTTGTCTGATGTTGGTGACGCTTGCAATATCATGCTCATCTACCGGCAAAGAAGACTCCGGGGAAACTGATGGGGCCGCTTCCTGGTCAATTGTTGTCAGCGGAAAGGTTGGTTTTCCTCAGCAGCAGGGACAAATAACTATTCAGGAGATTCGCAGCGGATCAGTTGGATGGCAGGATACGATCAAACTCAAATCTGATTACACATTCTCGAAAAAGGTAACGCTGAGCGAACCTGGCTACTACAAGTTGAATTTCTATAACCGGCAAGTGGTTGACGTGATTCTCAACAAGAGCAATATTGAAGTGAATGTCGATGGAAACAGTCCGTCAGGCTTCGTGCAGATCAACGGCTCTCCTGAAATTGATTTGATCTATAAGGCTCAGGAAATGTTCCAGAAGGCTGAAGCATCACCGGTGATCGCCAAGCTGAATGATGATTTTAAAAAGGCTGTTCAGGCTCAGGACGAAGAAACGATCGGAAGACTTCAGCAGGAGTACATGGCCGAAATACAAAAGTCACACGACAAGGTTGCTCAATTGCTGAAGGAGCAGCCTGCATCTCTTGGTGTCGTCAACTTTCTCCAGAGCAACTCGATGATGGATCGCGATAAGTATCTTGACGTGTATGTGGATGCTGCGGGGAAAGCAACCAAAGCATGGCCGACCTCTCCGCATGTGAAGGAGTTTCATGCTTCGGTCGAAAAGATGAAAGTCACCGCCATCGGACAACCAGCGCCGGAAATTGCTTTGCCTGATCCTTCAGGAAACGTCGTGGCGCTTTCATCGATGAAGGGAAAATATGTTCTGGTAGACTTCTGGGCAAAATGGTGCGGCCCTTGCCGCCAGGAGAATCCCAATGTTGTTCGGGCTTTCAATAAGTACAAGGATAAAGGATTCACCGTGTTCGGGGTTTCCCTGGATCGTTCAAAGGATGACTGGCTAAAAGCCATCGAGGAGGATAAGTTGACGTGGACACACGTGTCTGATCTGAAGTTCTGGCAATCAGAAGCAGCGAAAACCTATAACATCACAGGAATACCTTTCTCTTTATTGCTTGATCCTAACGGTGTCATCATCGCGAAGAACCTTCGTGGAAAGGCACTTGACAATAAACTTGCAGAGATCTTCGATAAGAAGTAATCAGAAATCAGATTGATATCTCATATCCCAGGGCAGGACTTAAATCCTGCCCTGGGGAGTTTTTAGCAATGGTTCTTGTCCTTTCGATTCAGATGTTCAACTGGATTCAGAGGAACAAAGAAGCCAACCTTTTTCGCATCAGATTTATCACCAATCTTGAAATTAATCGGTAATACCATACGCTGGCGCACAGGCGCGCCTTCGTGACGTGCTGCTTTCCATTTGGACGACAACTTCACGACACGCAGTGCTTCTGCATCGAGTTGCTCATCAACACTCTTTGCGATTGAAAAGTCAGACAGCGTTCCATCGGTTTCGATAATAAAAGAGACAAAAACTTTTCCTTCGATACCCTTCGCCCTTGCGTCGGCGGGATACGAGATTGTGTTTCCGAGGAATTCATAGAACTTTTCCAATCCTTCAGCCGGAGCCGCCGATTCTTCTACGATCGTGTAGACGTTGTCCTGGCTGGCACGACCAGCGAGGGCTCTTACGTTTTCATCATACTGTATGATGAGGAAGTTTCGTTTGCTTGATTCTTCCGTAGAAGGCTTTATAAAGTTCACGGATATAATCTTGCCTTTCTCTTCCACACTCTTCTGTATGTTTTCGAGATCCTGTAATTTGGAATCATCGATTTCCATCAGTAAGAGGTTATGGTTCGGATTTTTGGATTTGAGGTCGTCATACTGTCGTTGAACTTCGTCAGGGACATCCAGGGCCACCGTTGATGAGCGCGCAAGATTCGTCGCTTCATTCACTAACTGATCCTGGCACGAGAGCAGGATGAAAAACAAAGGGAAAGCTGAGAGCACTATCCATTGCTTCCAAGGTTTCATGCTTAGTTTAATAGTTTTTAGCATTTGAATTCTTTTAAGAGTAAGGGAACTTGAGAAATGGTTGGCAATGCTTATGTCGGCCGACAAGAGCGCAACCCTTGCCAGGAGGTTGCAATAATCATTCACTTCGTCGTCCTGGACAGAGCGCGCATCTGCCTCGTACTCGTGAAGTTGAATGAAGATTTTCTTATAGATCCTCAATACCGGGTTGAACCAGAATACGATTCCCAGAATATTAAGGAGAAGGATGTCCATCGAATGAAGTTGTCGTGCGTGCACTGCTTCATGATCGATGATAAGTTGTTTTTCTTTTGAAGTGAGCTGGTCAGATCGTCCGATCACGATAAAATGAAAGAAGGAAAACGGCGCAATTGGATCTGTGGATTCTGCGATCATAAGGTTACCCTGCTTGCTGGCAGAACTATTCCTGATGATCGAAAAGACATTTGCTATTCTTATCACGAAGATGATAAGGAAAAGGGCCGCTACGGTGAGGTACAATACAAGTATGATATTGACAGGCGACCCCATAGAGATCGCGTTGCCTTCGTGGTCTGACGCACCAACGACCACCATCTCTGGAAGGAACCTGAGGTTCAAAGCTTCGCCAATCGATGGGAGAGGGAGCGGTGTCCCTTTAAGATGGAAGGCCGGGAACAGAAGGCACATGACAATTCCGCTGAGCAATACCATTCGCTTGTAGCTGAAATTGGTTTCCTTCCTTAATACTATTGTGTAAAAAAGAAGGAACGCGCAAAGAGCGAGGTTCGCCTCGAGAAAATAGTTGAGAACGGATGTCATGGCTTTTGTTTTTTCAGTTCTTCTAAAATCTTTTCCAAATCACGGATGTCCATCTTGTTCTCCTTCGCGAAGAAAGAAACAAGGTTCTGAAATGATCCGTTGAAATAACCTTTCAACAGGTTGTTGAGATAAAACTTCGTATACTTTTCCCTGCTGATAACTGGATAATATTCATGCGTCTTCCCATAGGCTTTGTGCGACACAAAACCCTTGGTTTCCAATATTCGAACGATGGTGGATACGGTATTATAAGCAGGCTTCGGGTCAGACATTTTTTCAATGATGTCTTTCACAAAACCCTTTTGAATTTTCCACAATATCTGCATCACCTGGTCTTCCGCCCTGGTCAGTTCTTTAAGCTCGGTGCTCATCTACTATTTGTTTAGGTGTAAAACTAAAAACTTAGTTGATACAAGTCAAGAAGACAGCCGGAATTAATTTCAGACAAAAAGAATAATATCAGGAGATCACAAAGAGCTCGTGAAGCAGTACGATAAAATGTTGGCACCCATACGAAGGGCCTGTTCTCTTTTGTCCGGAGGATCGTTGTGGATGCGTTGATCCTCCCATCCATTGCCGAGGTCGCTTTCGAAAGAATAAAAAACAACAAGCCTTCCGTTGTAGATCAGACCGAGTCCCTGTGCGGGCTTTCCATCATGTTCGTGGATCTTCGGAAGGCCTTTAGGGAATGAGAACTTTTGATGGTAGATAGCATGATCGAAAGGGAGGAGCACCAGCTCAAGTTCCGGGAAAACTTTCTTCAATTCAATCCTGATGAATTTGTCCAGGCCATAGTTGTCATCAATATGTAGGAACCCGCCACCAATGAGGTATTTTCTGAGGTTCGCAGCTTCCCCTTCAGAAAACACTACATTGCCATGACCGGTCATATATACATAGGGATAAAGGAAGATGTCACGGCTTCCTGCCTCGACCACATCTTCTTCCGGAGAGAGATAGGTTCCAAGCTCGCGGTTGGCAAACTCAATTAAATTCGGCAAAGCGGTTTTATTCGCGTACCAGTCGCCTCCTCCGGAATACTTTAGCTTGGCGATCTTAACCGGAAGCTGCGCCTTCGCGGACACTACCACTAAAATCAAAGTCGTCAGCAACAAGGAAATTCTTACATACATATTTACTGGCCTGGATTAAGAACTTGCAGCGGTCAAATTAAGATAATTTTATATACCGATAAAACCGGGTACAACTCACCTCATTCTTACGGATATGAAATTCAATTATTCATCCTTACTTTCAACTGCTACCATACTTTCCTTATTCGTGCTTACCGCCTGTGATAAGGAAAAGGAAACACTTACTGCTACTGACAGCAAAGATATTTCCGAGGAAGCCGTCCTCGATGCCTACTATCAGGATATGGACGACCTCGCTGCCGTGGCGATAAACTCGCCTACGGAAGATGAGTTCACCGGAGGAAGATCGGCAGGAACTATTATTATCGAAGATTCAAGAGTAGGATGCGAGTCTGTTGTCATAACCATTGAACCTGGCGCGAATTCTACCCCTGGGGACCCTTACGGGGTGCTTACCATAGACTTCGGTACAGCAGGATGTGCCGATGCGCGTGGAAATGTCCGTAAAGGCAAGTTGATCTTTGCTTATGATGGTCTTCGGTTCCAACCCGGCTCTACTGTTACGACCACCACCGACAACTATTCCATTAATGGTGTAAGACTTGAAGGAACCAGGGTTTCCACAAATATCACTGCGGGCGAAACGGGGGCTCTTAAGTTCAATGTGGTTCTGACCGGCGGAAGAGCAACCTTTCTCGATAATAAAGTGGCGGAGCGGGAAGCGGACATCACCTGGCTGTGGGTCAGAGCAGAGAACCCCGCTCAGGATAGAGTCATCATTCTTACCAACAGCACTGCAGGTGGTGTTACCCGGGAAGGCAGGACCTATAGCGTTTCATTGCGTGAACAACTGGAATACGAAAGATTTTGCGGGATGCCAGTAAGCGGAATCAAGGATTATATCATCGATGGCGAGAAAAAGATCACTCTCGATTTTGGTGATGGCGCATGCGATACGGCGCTGTCGGTCACTATCGACGGCGTGACTTACCCGATTACAATTGGGTAGGCGCTCCGTCCCGGCTTGAAAATACGATTGCAACCGGACTAATTTTTAGTCTCGTTCTCCGTCCAGACTTCCTATACGAAACCTATACGGATCCTTCGGTCTTCGTAGCTTGTTCTTATCCTATACGGAACGCGTTGCGAATGGCGTTGCGAACCCCGTTGCAATGATTCCGGGCACGTTTTGTGATAGGGGTGAGACTCCATCCTTCTGAGCCCTCTTTATTTCTTTTTGCCCTTGAGAATGTTGCCCCATCTGTATTAATTGCATGGTCAAAATCCTTTGAAGCAATATCTCAACCTGATGCAGGACATCCTCGAAAACGGGAGTCAGAAAAGCGATCGAACCGGAACAGGTACATTATCCGTTTTTGGAAGGCAATTGCGTTTTGACTTGCAGAAGGGTTTTCCGCTGGTCACCACGAAAAAACTTCACCTGCGCTCCATCATCTACGAATTGCTTTGGTTCCTGAATGGGGATACGAACATCAAATACCTCAAAGACAACAATGTGAGTATCTGGGATGAGTGGGCCGATGAGACTGGTGAGTTAGGACCCGTCTATGGTCATCAGTGGAGAAGCTGGCCTGCACCTGATGGCAGATCCATTGACCAGATCACTCAGGTTCTTCAACAGTTGAAACAAAAGCCGGATTCCCGAAGACATATTGTATCCGCGTGGAATCCAGCAGAAGTTGATAAAATGGCTTTGCCTCCATGTCATGCCTTGTTTCAATTCTACGTCGCGGATGGGAAACTATCCTGCCAGCTCTATCAGCGTAGTGCCGACTATTTTCTGGGTGTGCCTTTCAATATCGCATCATACGCCCTCTTAACTCATATGTTCGCGCAGCAATGCGACCTTCAGCCTGGAGAATTTGTGTGGACAGGTGGCGACGTCCACCTTTATACTAATCACATCGAGCAGGCCAGACTCCAGCTAAGTCGTGAACCTTATCCGTTGCCCTCTCTGAACATTAAACGCCGGCCAGATTCTGTTTTTGAATATCAGTTTGAAGACTTCGAAATTGTAAACTATCAGGCACATCCCGTTATCAAAGCACCCATAGCCGTATAGTTGTGAAACGTTTCCTTTACTATGTTTCAGTTCTCGCTCTATGCATATCCTGTTCACAGGATGTGAAGAAAAAACCAAGAGCCGGGACGAAGAAAAAAGACGAACATGTCAAAGATGGAATAACCCGGCTATATTATTCTGACGGCAAGCTCAGGGCGGAGATTTCTATGAAAGGGGGACTTCGCAACGGTTTGGCTACTGATTATTACACTAATGGGCAGAAACATCTTGTCATCAATTATGTCAACAATAAGAATGAGGGGCTGGTAACAAAATATTACGACAATGGTCGGGTGGATGAAGAGACCATGTATAAAGACGGCAAGATGCATGGCTTGAAGAAATCATATCGTAAGGATGGATCACTGTCAGCTGAAGTCACTTACCACAATGGTTTGCCCTGTGCCGGGTTGAAAGAATATTCCCCGGACGGCAAACTTCGGAAGGATTTGCCAAAAATTGTGGTGGAAGGCATCGACAAAATGCTGACTGAAAATAAGTACATCCTCAGACTTCGCATGTCGGATAATTCCACAAATGTGACCTTCTACCGGGGTAAGCTTACCGGAGGATGTCTGGACGATAACAATGTTCGCGAGATTTACCGCGGAAAAACAAAGGGTGTTGCCGAGCTTGATTTTTATATCGGCCCGGGGATGTTTGTAATGGAGGAGATCCCACTGATAGCTAAGGTAAAAACACCACGGGGCAACTATTACGTTACCCAGATCAATCATAATCTCGCGATCGAGTATCGGTGATTATTCCATCATGCGTTTCCGCATCATCAACTCGTAATTATTCGGAGAATATTTGAGTCCGGTATCAATCAACGTACGCGCTTTTTGCTTCTGACCTTTTCGGAAGAAGTACACAGCAGCGCGCGAATAAGCCTGAGCCACTAGCTGGACATTAGTCTGCGCATCCGGATACTTCGACTTTAGCTCTTCAAATCGAAGGCGATTACCTTCCGCCTGTTGAATGGCATTGTTGTCGTAGTCCGCAGCAACCTGTAGCAGGTAACTGCCCATTAGAATGCTGTTGAAATTATTGTGCTCATGCAGGGAAGGCAACTCTGACGAATAACTCTCCAGCATTTTCAATAAATCCCGGTTGTCACCAGTCTGGGACATTTTCATTGCGATGACGCTGATAAATCCATTCGTGGCGTCAAGCATATCGGGTTTGCACCTCACCGCTTTCTCAAAATAAGGAAGTGCCTCGCTATACTTTGCCGAGTTGTAAAAGAATCGTCCTGTTTCGTAGTTGAACACAAAGTCGATGTCATTCTTCAGGCCGACATGTTGAATGCGCGGATGAAGAATCTTGTAGAATGCCTCAAGCTCTGAAGGTTTGCTACGTTCGAATAATAAAACCTGGGCCACTCTGATAAACTCAGACTGGATCATTTCCGGCGTGATGCCCTGAGAGGTGTACCGGGAAATCTTTGCCAGTTGAATTGCCTTAAGCGAATCGAGCTGCGTCCGCTTATCAAAAGCGCCAGACCCCGCGACCATCATGAAGTAAGCTGCTTTCGGAGAAGGGTAGAGCAAATAAGCTTTCTCAGCCTGGGCAAACGCAATCTCATAACTATTCTCCTGAAGAAGTTGCACCACCTGGGCAAGGTATTGCAGTCCGACAAGGTTCGGCAGAGTTATTCCCTGTTGATCACCGTAAAAATACTTTTCGAAAATCTGCTTTGTACTCTGAGTATGCTCCGCAGGCAGGATCAGTTTTTGATCTTTAAGGGTCTTCACATACTGCGCCTTGAACTCGTCCGAAGGAGCAAGGATCTGTAACATAGGGGACGTTACTTCAATGCGGATCTTCTCCGTCTGCGGGTAGGCCATCAGATATACGTGATCAGGCTCCTCTTTTATTGCATAAGGAATCTTCAAATGATCAAATGCGAGGGCATACATTCCGGTTGCGGCCAGGCTGCTGTAATTGCCGTTATAGAAAATCTGTTCGAAGCTGGTTCCATTCTCGAACTTCAGTAGAAATTCTTTATGCATCTCATCGTAGACCTGTTTGGTCTTACGGTCAGGCTTTTTCGAACTAAATTTTTCGTTCTGATAGTTTGCAAGAAAATTGTACAGGCGAGTGCGCGCGGCGGCGACCCGGGAATCATTCAGCAGCGACCCGTTTGCCATGAACAAGGCAAAATGGTCTGGCTGTCCCTTTCTGACATAGTTGGTGAAAGCAATCTTTTCAGCCTGTGAATGGAAGTTGACCAGATCAAAATCAACGAGATCGTCCTGGGAGTAGGATGATAAAGGCCACAGGAGCAGCACGATCAGAGCGCGTCTAAGCATAGGTTAAGAGATAACGTAGCCTTAAATTTACGAACGATGCCTCTTTTTTTAAGGCGTTTTTTCGGATAGAACACCTTTTTTTGTAACAAATTCATCCTCTTAACGACAGATTGCGTAATTGCAGAAAGAATGCGGGAAAAAAGCAGTGTTTTTGATATGATAGGTCCGGTTATGATAGGACCCTCAAGTTCTCATACTGCAGGAGTGGTACGAATTGCGCGTGCCGCCATCAAACTGTTGGGTGACATCCCGGACGAGGCTGAGATCATTTTTTACAACTCATTTGCCCGGACCTATGAGGGACACGGCAGTGATCTGGCCATCATCGCCGGTCTACTCGACATGAAGACGGATGACAAGAGGATCAAAGATTCTTTTACATTCGCGGAGCAAAGGAAAATGCAGTTCAAATTCAGGTCAGTTGGAAACGCATCCACCCTGCATCCCAATACCATCCGATTGAACCTCAGGAAAGGAGAAAAATCCATTGAGGTAGTGGGAGAGAGTCGGGGTGGCGGCATGATCAATATCGCCGAGGTGAATGGGTTTAAAGCCGACTTTAGTGCCAACCTTCACACCATCATTATCATGGCGGCGGACGTAAAGGGTAGTATCGCATTTATCGCCGACGTGCTCGCGCATGATGACTGTAACATTGCCACCATGTCGGTATCACGAAAAGGAAAGAACGATCTCGCCTGTCTCGTGATCGAAATGGACTCCGGCCTGAAGCCTGTAACATTGGAATACCTTCGGAGTCTTAGCTGGGTGCAACAAATCATTTATATACCGGATATCGATCGTTGACTATTTCATGAAAACAAAAATTCTTTTATTGGTCATGCTGCTGGGGCTTTCCCCCATGGCATTTTCTCAGACTCAGGACGCCGCGTCGACCCGTGTGTGGAACCTGCGCCAGTGTATAGAATACGCCCTTGAGAAAAACCTGGTGATTCAGAGGAGCGAATTGAATACTGAATCCGCTGAAATCGATCTGAGACAGTCCAAGCTTGGTCTGTCGCCGACGGTCAATGGAAGCGTGAATTATGGATTTAACTGGGGCCGTACTGTTGATCCGGTTACCTATGATTACACGACCCAGGAACTTCGGTCGATGAACCCTTCTCTCAATGGGTCGCTGTTGCTGTTTAACGGACTGAGCAATCAGAACAGCATTAAGCGATACTCCAGCGCCTATTATGCTTCTGAACAGGATTTGCAGAAAACGAAGAATGACGTAATGGTAAACATTACAACCCTTTACATAAACGTCATCTTTAGCAAAGAACAACTTGAGAATTCAAGGCTGCAGCTTCAATCTTCACAAGCTCAATTAGACCGTGTGAAAAAGCAGGTTGCAGCAGGCGCGCTCGCCAAATCCGAGGAGCTTACGCTCGACGCACAGGTAGCTACAAATGAAGTAAGTCTTATTCAAAGCGAAAATGCGCTGAACCTTGCCATACTTCAATTGAAACAGGCTCTCCAGATTCCAGCAAGAGAACCTCTTGATGTCCAGGTCATCGACCTGAGCGTGGAAGACCTTGTTCTCGATCAGAGTCGTGATGAGGTATATGACATCGCCAGACAGACGATGCCGGAAATAAAAAGTGCAAAGTTAAAAGTCGAGAGTTCAAGCTATGCGGTGAAGGCGGCGAGAGGTCAGTATTATCCGCGACTCAGCTTGTTCGGAAGTCTTGGTTCGAATTATTCCAGCGCATCTGATCGTGCGCGTTTTGTTCCGGATGGAGGAGCACCTGTCCTCACAGGTTACCAGCAAATTGGCGTTGTTGATGGTACAAATCAAGTGGTGTTGTCGCCAGTGTATCAGCCTTCCGGCGCAATGCAGGATAGTTGGGGCTACTCGGATCAACTGAATGACAACTTACAAAGATCAGTAGGGCTGTCGTTGTCAATTCCAATCTTGAACGGATTTCAAACAAGATCGAATGTGCAGCGGTCAATGATCAGCCGGAACATCGCCGAAATCTCAGCGACGGAAGCTGAAAACACGCTGAGACAAAGTGTGGAGAACGTATATAATGATGCGCTCGCAGCTTTTAAGACTTACAACTCCGCACTCCGCCAGGTTGCGGCCCGTGAAGAAGCGTTCAGGATGATGGAACAGCGCAGGACTGCCGGTGCCGCTAACTCTTTTGAATACCAAATTGCGGAGAATGATCTTTTCCGCGCAAGGACGGATCTCACGCGTGCAAAGTATGAGTTCATCTTCAGAAAGAAAGTATTGGATTTCTATCAGGGCAAACCTCTCGACTATTAATATTCTAACTTAAATGGCAAAGCAAAGAAAAAAATCTAACAAGCTTGTTTATTGGCTCATCGGCTCGCTTGTGTTTATCCTACTGTTTTTGATCGTTGGCAAGTCTGCCGGGTGGATCGGCAAACCGAATGAAATAGAAGTCGAGATGGCCAAGGTCAGTCGCGTAAGCATCGTTGAAAAAGTCAGCGCATCAGGGACTATTCAGCCGGTAACAGAAGTGAAGATCGCTCCGGAGGTTTCTGGTGAGATCATCGACCTCCTTATTGAAGAAGGTGATTCTGTAAGGCAGGGGCAGGACCTGGTACGTATTCGTCCTGACACATGGAAGAGCCAACTGGAACGTGCCGAGGCGGGATTGAGTCAACAGTATGCCAATCTTGAACAATCCAAAGCAAGTCTTGCGCGCTCACAGGCACAGTTAGTTCGCGCGCAGGCGGAATTCGAACGCCAGGAGAAGTTGTTCAAAGAGAATGTGATCTCACAATCTGAGTTCGATCTGGCAACTCAGAACTATGAAGTTGCAAAGAACGATCTCGCGGCTGCGAAAAAAGGTGTTGATGCCTCCAATCACGTAATCACCAGCACACAGGCGTCGCTTAATGAGGCGAGAGAAGCTTACCGTAAAACGACTGTAGAAGCACCAATGAATGGGATTGTTTCCAAGCTGATTGTACGGCAGGGTGAGCGTGTGGTTGGAACGGCTACAATGGCGGGTACGGAAATGCTCCGGATCGCCGACCTTAACAAAATGGAAGTTCGTGTTAACGTCAATGAGAATGATATCGTAAGGGTTCACGCTGGAGATACAGCCATCATCGACGTGGATGCATATTCAAACCAGAACAAGGAATTCAAAGGTATTGTGACGCTGATCGCCAATACGGCAAAGGACAAAGCTTCCGCCGATGCGATTACAGAATTTGAAGTTCGCATTCTAATTCTGAGCAGCTCATACGCGGACCTGGTGAGGGGAGGCAATCGTTTTCCTTTCCGTCCGGGGATGACGGCCAGTGTGGAAATTCTCACCACCCGCAAGGACAACGTTCTTTCTGTTCCTCTGGCCTCCGTGACAACGCGGAATGAAAATGCGCAGAACGGCTCCGATGAAAAATCCAATCCAAATGCGCAGGCTACTTCCAACACACCTCAAAAGAAAACAGGAGATAAAACCGTTGTCTTCGTAGTGGAAAATGGTGTTGCGAAAAAGGTTGAGGTAACAACCGGAATCAGCGACTACGACAACATCGAAATCTTGTCTGGTTTGTCGGAGTCCGCAGTGGTAATAAAAGGTCCATTCCTGGCAGTTTCGAAACGTTTGAATGATGGAGATCATGTAAAGGAGACCAAGCAGGATAACAAGGCCAAGAAGCCGGCCGAGACAAAGTAAAAACCAAAAAGCCCCGTTCTTCCGGGGCTTTTTCATTAATATTGCGCGAAATAAAGCAATATGGTTCAACACCCGTGGCATGAAGTCTCAATTGGCGACAATCCCCCTCACGTCGTCAATGGCATAATTGAAATTCCGAAGGGCTCGCGTGCTAAATATGAGATTGATAAAGAGAGCGGGCTCATAAAGCTTGATCGCGTGATCTATGCCTCTATGTACTATCCGTTGAACTACGGCTTCATTCCTCAGACACTTGGTGAAGATCATGATCCACTGGACATCGTTGTATTGACTCAGGTAACCGTGGTTCCTCGATGCCTGATTTCGTCCAAAGTAATCGGTGTTATGCAAATGATTGACAGAGGAGAAGCTGACGATAAGATTATTGCGGTAGCGGAAAACGATCCAAGCGTTAGCCACATCAACGATGTTAAGGATCTCCCTGTTCACCTTCTGGCGGAATTGAGACACTTCTTCGAAAACTATAAATCTCTGGAGAACAAGAAGGTCGTTGTGGATGAGATTAAGTCGAAAGAAGAAGCGCACGCCATCATCAAAACCAGCATCGATTTTTATCAATCAACTTTTCGTAAATAATGCTTATCGGTTTCGATGCCAAAAGGTTCTTCAGCAACTTTACCGGCCTCGGAAACTATTCCCGCTTTGTCGTAGATGCCCTGAGCAAGGGGTATCCGGAAGAATCGTATTCGCTCTTCGCGCCGCGTATTAAAAGTCATCCTGAATACGATCATATTCTTTCACGACCTAACGTACAGGCTATTGGCCCATCCGGAATAGAAAAAGCAGTCCGTTCACTGTGGCGCAGCGTTCTTGTCAGTCAGGAACCCGCTGTTCAAAAGCTCGATATTTTCCATGGGCTGAGTCAGGAAATCCCGCTTTATCTTCCCTCGAAAGTGAAGACTGTTGTGACGGTGCACGATCTGATTTTTTTCCGTTATCCACAGTATTACAATCCGATCGACGTCGCAATCTATAAAGCGAAAGTTCTATCCGCATGCCGGAGGGCGGACCTCATTATTGCAATCAGTGAGCAGACCGCGGATGATGTTGCACATTTCCTGAAAGTATCTCGCACGAAGATCAGGGTGGTCTACCAGGGATGCCATCCATCATTTAGAACAATGCCAAGCGCAGGGCAACGCGCCGCGATCAAATCGGCTTACAAACTTCCGGATAGATACATACTTAACGTAGGGACAGTCGAGACCCGCAAGAATCTGGCCTTACTTGTGAAGGCTTTGCCTTTGCTTTCTCCCGATTGTAGGCTGAAGCTTGTCGTTGTCGGGCGCTCGACAAAATATAAGGATTTCGTGCTTAGGATCGCACGCGATTTGGGTGTCGTTGACGAGCTCGTTTTTCTCGAGAATGTATCATTCGCCCATTTGCCCACTATTTATCAGATGGCAGAAGTATTCGTTTACCCGTCGGAATTTGAAGGTTTCGGAATTCCAATTGTCGAGGCCATAGAATCAGGAATACCTGTCATAGCCGCAACCGGCTCCTGTCTTGAGGAAGCCGGGGGCCCGGATTCATGCTATGTGGATCCGCAAGACCACGGGCAACTCGCATCATGTCTGAACCAAGTTCTGAGTGACGAGGATTTAAGACAACGGATGACCGGAAGGTCGGCGCAGTATGTAAAGAAGTTTCTTCCCACCAGCATTGCCAGCGACCTGTTCAGAGAATACTCAGCTTTGTTGTAATATTTCGTGGTAGATTCCGAGTGTTTTTTCGGCGGTCCGTTCTTTTGAAAAATCGCTCAATATCAATTGGCCGTTGGAGACAAGTGTATGCATGAAATCTGGGTCGGATATTAGTCGGGCAATGTGTGCGCCAAGCAATGCAGCGTCGCCAATTGGAGCAAGTAGTCCGGTTTTTCCATGATGTACCATCTCCGGAATTCCGCCCGCGTGTGTTGCGACCACGGCTACTTTTGCAGCAAACGCATCCAGGACCGATGTGCCAAGTCCTTCCTGGGCGGAGGTCATGAGAAAAATGTTTAATCCCGGGAGAAGCTCAACAACATCTTCTCTGTATCCTGTGAAAATAATCCGGTCTGATAAAGAAAGTTGTTTCACCAGGGCTTTTAGTTCGGCTTCTTTACTGCCACTTCCCATGATGATTCCGGTCACAGGCAAATTCGCTGCAGCAAGGTTGGCAATCGTATGAATGAAGGTGTTGTAATCTTTTTCGGCTTCGAGCGCGGAAGTATTCCCGATAAGGAATGTCTCGGGGGAAAGATTTAGGCTCTTCCGGAGTTTGTTACTGTTCACATGATCGATGAATTTTTTTGTATCAATTCCACTGTGAACCGTGACACTTTTCCTCGGCTCCTTAAGGTAACTTTGCATGATAGCCTTTATCTTATCAGATACGCAAATAATCTTCTTAATGGAATGGTGGTTATATTTCCAGCGGGTGAACCAGTTCTTGCCTGGAGGGAATACAACGCGCCGGCTAAGCACAAGAGGGACTGGATTACCCATCATCGCGGACAGAACACCCAGACTATGCGATTTGGCGCTGTGCATGTGAACGAGGTGGATCCCGTGCTCCTTGCATAAGATCTTAATTGCTTTTGCGGCACGGAGGTCCAGAGCGCTACTGAAGGGAACGCCATAGACTCGGATGTTACGGCGATAACAGTATTTTTCGAATTCTGACCCTTTCCTGGCAAGCACCATGTTTTCAACGCCCCGTTTTTCAAGCTCTTCAATCAGGTAAGCGATTTGTTGTTCGCCCCCTCGCCAGGCCTTTTCACTGCTGAGATGTAATACCTTCATTATGTGGCCGTTTTCGATTATGTTTACCCGGGCGACATGCGCGCGTGATCCTGTCAAAAGTAACAAAATGAAGCAGTACTCGGCATCTTTGATAATCTCCTTTTACAATCGAATCGAATACCTTCGGATCATTCTTGCCGCGCTTGAACGCCAGACGTTTCGTGATTTTGAAGTGATCGTTGCTGATGACGGATCGCGCACCGAGGTGGTTGCTGAGATTGAAGTTATAAAGTTGCGATCTCCCATTGATATTCAGCACCTTTGGCATGAGGATCTTGGTTTTCGGAAAACCATCATCCTCAACAAGGCCATCGTTTCAGCCCGTAGCAACTACCTAATCTTCATTGATGGCGATTGTGTTCCAGACCACCGGTTTGTTGAAGAACACTTTGCAAATCGTTCTGCCGCGACCGTCCTTGCCGGGCGTCGTGCTAACGTTTCCAGAAAACTGGCGCCGCTTCTCAATGAGGAGAATGTCAGAACTGGAATTCTTGAGAAGGGATTCGCGTTTAAGGTTATGCTCGACGGGTTATTCGGAAAATCAACTCATACGATCAAGGGTTTATATGTCCGCAATAGCCTGTTACGATCCTTCCTAAATCGGAAACTAACTGGTGTATTGGGAAGTAATTTCTCCATTCATCGTGAAGACCTTCTCGCAATAAACGGCTTCGACGAAAGATATCAGGCTCCGGCCGTGGGGGAGGATACAGACATCGAAGTCAGGCTTCGCTGGAATAACGTCAGAGTGAAGATGATTAAGAATATGGCGGTCCAATATCATTTCGATCATCCGAAACTTAAACGATCAAAGGTCAACGAGGAGATCTTCCGGCAAGTATTGAAAAGCAAGGAATACTTCACGCCTTACGGTATTCAAAAACGCTCGGACCCCACCACTTCGTTGTAATATTTTTCAATCAGTGTTACTTTTGATTTATGATTAAGAAAATCAAGCAGTTGTTAAATCGTGGAGGGCTGATTAAGCTAAAGCCGACCCGGGAAAATTACGACTACATACTGGGGCGGTTACGGGAGAATAAACCCTTCACTTTTTCGCGTTGGGGAGACGGTGAATGGGAAGCAGTCCTGCACTTAAAAGGACAGGATGAAACCAATTGTGACGGTCACCAGTATTTTGATTCCATGAGGACAGAACTGCGCATCATACTCACGAAAAGGGTGTCGTATATGTTGGGAATGCAGCGACTGGCATACGATAAGATGATGGGAAGCAAAATTGACCAATTCCTCCGCTCTAACAACATTCAAGCTAACGATCTTTGGTGGGTCGATGCCGATGTTTTTCACGACGCCAGCGTGGCGGGACGGATCAAGGAATTCTTTGACGAACTGAAAAAGAAGGCTGTTATCCTTGTTGGTCCGGGTTACCTTAGGAAGTTCCAGCATTTTGATTTTGATTTCGTCGAGGTTCCTGTTGTAAACTGTTGGACCGAACGTGAACGCATAATGAAAGAGATTACCAGCATCACGAAAGGAAAGCCTGTTGATGCCGTTCTCTTTTGCGCAGGCATGACATCAAATTGGATGGTTGATCAGCTACATGGCAATTTTCAAGGATTTATTCTTGACATAGGAAGCCTCCTCGACCCATTCGTTGGTAAGAACACCAGAAACTATCACAAAAAACTAGGTAGTAAATACCAGGAGTTGAATGCCTAAAAGAATCCAGCAGGATCGGACTGCTTTGTTTCTATTGTTTCTTGGCTTAGCTGGCGTGGCGCTATTCATCCCTTGGCGCGCGCATTACACTAATATTTGTATTGTCGTTTCAGGAAGTTTATGGCTGTTATTCATCAAACAGAACAGGAGATACTTCTCTCGTCCCGTAATCCTTTTTATTCTCCTATTGATTTCCGTATATCTTGTGGAATTGATCGGAATCACGTACACCGAAAACCTTGACTATGGATTTCACCGGCTGGAAAGCAAGCTAGCGATGGTCATCATGCCGGTAGTAATCCTTGCAAGCGGAATAGACCGGCGACATATAGAACGACTTCTCGCGGTATTTGTACTATCGACTCTTATCGCGTGCTTGTATTGCACAGCCGTTGCTGTCTTTGACATCATTGAAAAAGAAAAGCCTCTGACAGCTTTTTTCCTTGAAGGACGCTACGCCAACGTCGCATTGACCGAGCCTCTCAGAAAAATGCATCCGACCTTCCTTACATTATTTATTTGCCTGTCGATATTCTCTATAGTCGTTTACATGAGGCAACTGAAGGGCCATTATTGGATGAGCATTATCATTCTCTTTCTTCTGATATTCTCCTTTCAACTCGCTTCCCGTGCCGGATATGTGGCGCTCCTGTGCACAATGTTCCTTATTGGATTCTCTTTAATAGGCCTGAACAGGAGGTTGTGGCTCTGGGTTTATTCGATCGTGATCGTCGCGACGTTTATCCTATCCATCAGTTTTATCCCGCAGCTTCGCCAGCGCCTCGTTGACGCAGTCCTTGAAGCAGATATCACCACTGAACAAGTAAACTCCGTCAGCTATCACCTCAAGAGCTGGACGTGCTCGGTAGAGTCCTGGCTAGACGGACACATTCTGTTTGGATATGGAACGGGCGATGAGGTTGATACAATCTCCAAATGTTACGAAGAAAAGAATTGGGTAGGACATCGTCATGACGCCCACAACGAGTTCTTGAGCAGCCTGGTTAAGCATGGATTGTTTGGATTCTTCGTTCTCTGCGTTATGTTTTTCTATCCGTTTTATTTGTCCCTGAAATACCGAGAGCTGAGATACTTCACCTTTCTTACAATCATTTTTGTTTGTTTTTTATCAGAGTCGATGCTGCGAGGTCAAAGCGGGCTTCTCTTCTTCACTTTCTTTAATGCGCTGTTCATGAAGGATATGCTTCTACGCATAAATAAGATTCCGGAGACTCTGTCTATTCAACCCTAATCGTTTTAGCAATCAGGCTGATGATCTCCATCAACCATGCAATCCCCACATGGACGATAACACCGCCCCAGATGCTGCGTGTCTCGTAGGCAATGACGCCCAGAATGTACCCCCCAAAGATCGAACTAACGGCTTCCCCCGCAGGTTTGCCAAAATGAAGAAAGCAATAGATAACCGCCATCGGGAGGATTGCCTTCCTTCCAAGCAACGCCGACATCCCGATCACCATAAAACCTCTGAACAGTAGCTCCACCGTTACGAAGTCAAACCCGTAGGCGAACTCATATGAAAGCGCTGTAACAAACGCGGGCACGCCGAAATACTCGTGAGCTTCATTTACTTTATACATCGGATATTGCGTAAGGAAGCCCGGCAGCCACGTTGCAGCGATAAGCACAGGGATCATCAGAAGGAGCATCTGTATGTATGGCGAGATGTCGAACTTTTGAGGGGTGAGTCCATAGAAACCTTCTTTCTTTTTTTCGAAGAAACAATAATAAAGAAACAGTGGCGTCAAAACCGTTACGATGCTGATCAGGTTGACGGTCACTTTGTATAACCAGTAATAGATCTCCACCCGTGCACCGGAGATCATGGCCCGCAGAAAGGGCATGCTTGCATCCAAGCTGAGGACCATTAATCCAAAGGCGCTCTTAAAGAAAAATTGCGAAGTCCACACGGGGTGTTTTGACTTACGGGTTACAATGAAAACACTGAAGTAATAGGGGAGGGAATAAAACAGTAGGTAAAGAACATACTTCGTCACACCGGTGAAGCTGTCAAGAATTGAATCTTCAAAATCGGTGATATAATTTGTAACAATCGCGACCGCGAGAAAAATACTCACAGATACATAAGTGTTCGGATCAAAATCTTCCTTGAAATGAGCTTTGAGATATTTCCAGATTTTCTTCATTACCAGTTCACGAGTTCCTGGTAGACTTTGTGTATCGGCAGACCCATCACATTGAAGTACGAACCATTGATCTTTTCCACCGCCACCATTCCAATCCAGTCTTGTGCTCCGTATGCTCCAGCTTTGTCAAATGGTTTATAATGGTCGACGTAGAACTCTATCTCTTCCTGTGTGAGCCTCTTGAAGGTCACGTCGGTGTGATCCTGAAAGACTTTTTCTTTGTCGGAAGATAAGATGCAAACTGCTGTTATGACGAGATGTGTTTGCCCGGACAATCTTGTAAGCATTTCAATTGCGTGCGCCCGATCGGATGGTTTGTTCAATACTTCATCTCCCAGAACGACGACAGTGTCGGCAGTGAT
>JAEYXN010000327.1 GCA_023431285.1 Bacteroidota bacterium | reverse complement strand
AATATGAAGCAGCCCTGCGCCAGGGATTAAAATTTGGTCTATAAAAAAAGCCCCTTTTTCAAGGGGCTTTTTTGAGAAGTTCTATACTTTATTAAAGTGAGCGTTTCACTTCGCGCTGTTCGTAGCTTTCAATTACATCGCCTTCGTTAATGTCATTGAATCCGTCGATACCAATACCGCAATCAAATCCTGACTTCACTTCGCTCGAGTCATCTTTATGCCTCTTCAGTGAGCCAAGTTTTCCTGCGTAAATTACAATACCATCGCGGATAAGGCGAATCGGGTTCGATCTCTTGATTGAACCATCAGTAACCATACATCCTGCGATCGTACCGACCTTCGAGATCTTGAATACTTCGCGAACTTCGGCGTTTCCTACGATCACTTCCTCTGTCTCCGGTGCCAACATACCCTCCATCGCTGCTTTCACATCATTGATCGCATCGTAGATAATTGAGTAGAGACGGATTTCAATTTCCTCGTTCTCTGCAAGACGCTTCGCTGCGCCGGAAGGACGAACCTGGAATCCGACGATGACCGCATCAGACGCCGATGCCAGCAACACATCGGACTCGGAAATCTGACCCACACCGCGGTGGATAATTGCCACCTGTATCTCCTGTGTAGACAGCTTGAGAAGGGAATCGGAAAGTGCTTCCACAGATCCATCCACATCTCCTTTGACGATAACGTTGAGCTGCTTGAAGCTTCCGATCGCAAGACGTCTTCCGATCTCGTCGAGTGTAATGTGTTTCTTCGTACGGATACTTTGTTCACGCAATAGCTGTCCACGTTTCGAAGCAAGCTCACGCGCCTCACGATCAGTCTCCATTACGCTGAATTTCTCCCCCGCCTGCGGAGCTCCGTCAAGCCCAAGAACGACAACCGGTGTAGAAGGACCTGCCTCTGTCACACGTTTCCCGGTGTCATCGAACATTGCTTTGACACGGCCGTAATGAGCACCGGCGAGCATGATGTCTCCTACACGGAGAGTACCGTTCTGTATCATGACAGTCGCAACATATCCACGCCCTTTGTCAAGGGAAGCTTCAATGATTGAACCTGTCGCGTGCTTTTCAGGATTTGCTTTCAGCGTCAACAACTCGGCTTCAAGAAGAACCTTCTCAAGCAGATCCTCGACACCCTTACCAGACTTCGCAGATATTTCCTGGCTTTGATATTTACCACCCCACTCTTCCACAAGAATGTTGATCTTGCTCAAAGACTCGCGGATCTTATCTGGATTCGCTGTGGGCTTATCGACCTTGTTAATCGCAATGACAATTGGAACACCTGCCACCTGCGCGTGATTGATCGCCTCTTTCGTTTGAGGCATGACATCATCGTCCGCGGCCACCACAATGATGGCAATGTCAGTAATTTTCGCACCGCGGGCACGCATGGCTGTAAACGCCTCGTGACCGGGAGTATCGAGAAATGCAATCTTATGCCCACTCTTCGTCACTACATCATATGCACCGATGTGTTGCGTGATTCCCCCGGCTTCCTGAGCGGTTACCTTGGTATTACGGATGTAGTCAAGCAATGAGGTTTTACCATGGTCAACGTGACCCATGATAGTAACGATAGGAGCACGATGCTGAAGATTTTCATCTGTCTCTTCATCCTCCACCTCGTCATCCTCCTCTGTCGAAGTGAATTGAACATTATATCCGAACTCGTCAGTGATTACCGTAATTGCTTCTGCATCGAGACGTTGGTTGATTGAAACGAACATCCCAAGGCTCAAACATGTAGAGATAACTTCGTTGACGGAAACATCCATCAGACTTGCAAGGTCGTTTGCAGAGATAAACTCCGTTACGCGCAATGTCTTTGATGCTTCCTGATCCTGAAGCATCTGCTGCTCCTGAGCCTCAGACAACGCCTGACGTTTCTCTCTTCTATATTTTGCACCGGAAGTTTTCTTTTGTCCACCACTCAGCTTGGCGAGTGTTGCGCGGATCTGATCCTGAATCTCCTTTTCAGAAGGCTCTTCTTTCTGAACGCGTGGAGGAAGGGGACCCTTTCCTCTTTGCTGATTCCCGCGCTGCATGCCTCCATGCTGAGGACGTTGCCCCTGCTGGGTTCTTTGCTGTCCAGACTGATTTGTTTCGTTGGGAGACGCAATTCTTTTTCTAGGACGTTTGCCCTTAGTGTCTTTCGATGTATCAGATGAAGCAACAGGTGCGTCCTTCTTCTTATCGACGGGCAACTCAATCTTATCAACGACTTTAAGGCCTTTCAACTTGTCCGCACGGGCCTTGATAAGCTCCTGCTCAGGAACAACCGGGATTTCGGGAGTTACTGTAACCTCAGGGGCTTTCTCCTCAACAACAACTTTCGGAATCTCCGGCGCCTTCTCCTCTACTACTTTCTTCTCTTCAACCTTCTTCTCCTCAACAGGCTCTTCCGGCTTGGTTACAGGCTTCTTCTCAAGGTCGATCTTCCCGAGGACCTTGATCCCTTCCAATTTCGGCTTATCCCTTTCTACTTTTTCTGCCTTAACCTCCTCACGGTTCTTCAACTCCTTGGAACCGAGGTTCTTGATCATAATTCGCTCCTCATCCTCAACACGTTTCTTCGCTTCCTTTTCATGCTCAAGAACGATGTTATCGGCATGTTTAACGCCGATCGACAATCCAGATGCTTCAAGCTTGTCGGTAGCTGATGAAGCGAACTCTTTGGACAAAATGGCAAATTGCTCAGGTGTGAGCTTAGCATTGGGGTTGTTCTCAACCTCAAAGCCCTTCTTGCCCAGGAAGTCCAAAATGGTATTATGCCCCACATTGAGCTTCCTTGCCGCCTGACTCAACCTGATCAACTTTTCTTCTGCCATACTCAAATATGCCTGTTTTTTAAAAGACTTTAAAACCAATTCGCCCAGTGGGCAAAAATTACTTGCTGATAAAACCCTCTTTGAGAGTAGTCAGGAAGTTTATTCGAACTCTTTCTTCAATATGTTTAGAACACTCTCAACGGTTTCTTCTTCGAGATCTGTTCTTCTGACAAGTTCATCGCGATTAAGAGCGAGTACGCTTTTCGCAGTATCAAGCCCGATGCGGTTCAACTCATCAATTACCCAACCTTCGATCTCATCAGAAAATTCATTCAGGTCAACATCTTCCTCCTGCTGTCCTTCTGCCAGTTCACGGAATACATCGATTTCGTAACCCACCAATCTGCTCGCCAGCTTAATGTTCAGTCCACCTTTTCCGATGGCCAGTGAAACCTGATCAGGCTTAAGATATACAGATACTCTACCGTTCTCTTTATCAACTTTTATCGAGCTGATTTTTGCAGGACTTAAAGCTCTTTGAATGTAGAGCTCCAGGTTCTCAGTAAAATTGATGACGTCGATATTTTCATTCTGCAGCTCGCGAACGATCGCATGAATCCGTGAGCCTTTCATACCCACGCATGCACCAACGGGGTCTATACGGTCGTCGTAGGATTCCACAGCCACTTTAGCACGCTCACCTGGCTCGCGGACTACTTTCTTTATAGTGATCAAACCATCGTAAACCTCTGGCACCTCCTGCTCAAACAGACGTTCAAGGAATACCGGAGATGTGCGTGAGAGAATGATCTTCGGATTTCCGTTGACCATTTCAACCTTATGTACGATTGCACGGACGTTCTCGCCTTTGCGATAACGATCCTTCTGGATCTGTTCATTACGAGGAATAGCGATCTCGTTTCCTTCAGCGTCAGTCAGGAGAACTTCCTTCCCGAGCACCTGATAAACTTCACCACTGATGATCTCACCAACAAGATCCTTGTACTTCTGGAACAGAATATCCTTTTCAAGATCTTTCACTTTCTGAATGAGTGTCTGGCGCGCGGTAGTTACTGCACGACGACCAAAATCCTCAATGTAAACCTGCTCAGATACCTCTTCTCCAACTTCGAAATCAGGCTCGATCTTTCGGGCTTCAGTAAGACTGATCTTATCGAAATCCCAGATGTCCTCTGAATCGTCATCGACAATCTCACGGAAACGGTAAATCTCGAGATCTCCTTTGTCCGCGTTGATGATGATGTCAAAATTTTCATCTGACTCATACTTCTTGCGTATCATATTCCGGAACACGTCCTCCAGAATACGGATCATCGTCGGTCTGTCAATGTTCTTTTGCTTGGCGAAATCAGCAAAGGACGAAATTAGTTCATGTGCAT
>JAEYXN010000319.1 GCA_023431285.1 Bacteroidota bacterium | reverse complement strand
GGATGGAAGTTTCTTTGTAAGCGGGAACGTTGCATTTGGTGACGAAGAGTGGTGGCGTGGCGAAAGTCGGGTGCCATGGCGCGGTTGGATGATGAAGATTCATCCGGATGGAACGCTTGAGCCATGGGCAACCGGCATGCGATCACCCTGCGGCCTCGGCATAATCGATGGTGAACTCTTTTATACCGATAATCAGGGCGACTGGATGGGCTCCGGTGGTATATGGCACGTATCGAAAGGAACGTTCGCAGGTCATCCGGCTGGCTTACGTTGGACCAACCTTCCAGGATCACCTGTGAAACTAAACACGGAACAACTATACGCATCAATTGATCCACGCCAGGAGAAACGCGAAGGTCGTTTCCTGAAGCCTGAAAATATCCAGGAAGAAAAGGACCCCGATTTTCTTTATGAATATCTGGAGAAGTTTCCCGAGCTTAAACTTCCTGCTGTTTGGCTTCCGCACGGGATACTCGGAATTTCAAACTCAGAAATTATCGTCGACGAAACGAATGGGAAATTTGGACCGTTCGCTGGTCAGGTTTTCGTTGGTGATCAGGGGCAAAGCAAGATCATGCGCGTGGTTCTGGAGAAAGTGAAAGGCCAATACCAAGGCGTGGCTTTCGACTTCCGGGGCGGATTTCAATCAGGTGTACTGAGAATGAACTGGGGAAGTGACGGATCCCTCTTTGCGGGTGAGACGAATCGGGGCTGGGGCTCTGCAGGAACAGCGAATTCAGGATTGCAGCAACTGGTTTGGACAGGAAAAGTGCCGATGGAAATGAAAACCGTGCGCGCGATGCCCGACGGATTTGAGATTGAATTCACTCACCCTGTCGACAAAGCCAAAGCTGAAGACCTTTCCTCTTACGCAGGACGAAGTTTTATTTACAAGTATCACGCGGTCTATGGTAGCCCAACCGTTAATGATCAGAGTTTGAAAATAAAAGGGGTGAAGGTGTCAGCCGATCTTATGAAGGTTCGGATCGTTGTTGAGAATCTCCGCCAGTATCACATCCATGAAATCCAGCTTCCGGGAATCAGATCCAGGGACGGCGCTGGTGTTCTGCATCCTGTGGCGTATTACACACTAAATAATATTCCGGAAGGCGCATCGCTTTCACCCGCCGAATTGAGCACGAAACGCACTACTACCACCACGGCAAAGCCGAAAACATTGGCAAAACCTTCTCCAACTAGTAAGTCGGATGCAGCGATTACCTATGCTGAAATCGAACCCCTTCTTGTGAAGAATACCTGTACCGCGTGCCACCAGGTTAGCAAAAGACAGGTTGGCCCTGCGTTTACAGACATCGCCAAACGCAAATACAGCAATCAAAGAATAGTAGAATTGATCTATAATCCAGAGCCGAAGAACTGGCCTGAACATGAAACGCCGATGGCACCAATGCCACAGGTTCCTAAAGACGAAGCGCTGAAGATCGCGGCGTGGATAAACTCTTTGAACTAAAATGACATTCTGTTTTCAGATTCCGCCTGGTCTGGTGGAATCTGAAAACTTGAATGTTGGCGATTGAGGTTTCTGAACGTAGATCAGAGAGAAATCCGGTCAGGAATGATAATCGCCGCCGGGAAGTATTTTTTGATGAGAGAAAAGTCTCCCTGTGCATCCAGCCAGTTGTAATACTTTCCTGCTTTCACACGGAAGATCGGTTCGGTAAACTGCACTTCCGAAGTAATTGTGGGAAGAAGCTGCGTTAATTGTTTTCTTGTTTCGAGTGCCTGCTCACGGCGTCCTGAATAAACCTGAATTGTATATCCATCAACGAATTTTCGCGAAAGATTAATTTTGTTGATGCTGTCGAGAACGAGATCCAGCTTCTCATTTACCGCATACCTGGGATCCACCCACTCATTATTCTTTGGCTTGTCCGATGTCTTTATCACGCTGTCTTTGGGCATCTCAACGCGCGGGCGCACTGCCGACAGATCCTCAGAGTATCCTCCGTTAGAGGATGGCGCATTGGATGTACTCGCGGTTTTTGGCGCGGCGCATCCTGCAGCGAAAATCACATAAATCAGATAGACGGGTACACCAAACATTCGCATAGCTAGTCGATTATGATACAACGATTATTGATGATATCGTCCTCGACCTTCTTGTACTTCACATCACGAACGACTCTTCCATCCGGATATTGTACACTTACCTTATCATTCCGGTTGGCGATCTTATCAGATTTCACCGGCATGACTTTCTCCTGAGGAGGCCTGTTCGGCTGAGGTTGTTGCGCGGAACCACCTCCACCGCCTCCGCCGCTAAGGAGCGATCGGGACTCTTCCTTCTGTTCATTCAGCTTCACGCGGGCACGTTGAGCGCGGGCCTCCTGAAGCTGCTCAGGTTCCTGCGTTGGTATGTCCGCCTTCAACAGAAACGAGATCGTATCTTCATTCACTTTTGCAATAAACCGTTTGAAAAGCTCGAAGCCTTCGAACTTGTAAATCAACAACGGATCCTTCTGCTCAAACACGGCATTTTGCACTGATTGCTTCAAATCGTCCATTTCGCGAAGGTGGTCCTTCCAGAGTTGATCAATAATCGCAAGAGTGATCATCTTCTCCATCGACTTGATGAGCTCGCGGTTTTCCGTCTCTACACACTTCTCCAGGTTGGCAGCAACGCCGATCTGCTTTTGTCCATCTGAGAACGGAACCAATACATTCTCAACGGTGGCTCCACGCGTCCTGTGAATCTCACGAATCACCGGCATCGCCTTTTGCGCCACCATCTCATTTTTCTTCTGATAGTGAGCCAACGCCTTCCGATAAATATCCTCGGTAAGTTTGTTCTGGTCCATCTTTTCGAAATCCACTTTCGAAATTTCGTAGTCGATACCCAGGATACTCAGCGCATTCAATCTGAGACTATCGTAGTCGTTACCATTCTTGGCATTGATCACCATGTCTTCGCAGGTATCGTAGAGCATGGTAAGAATATCCAGTTCGAGGCGTTCACCGAAAAGTGCGTTTCGCCGGCGTTTGTAAATCACTTCCCGCTGGGAATTCATTACATTATCATATTCGAGAAGACGTTTCCGGATACCGAAGTTATTCTCCTCTACTTTCTTCTGGGCTCTTTCAATGGAACTTGTCACCATTGAGTGCTGGATCTCTTCGCCCTCCTTCAACCCGAGTTTATCCATGATCCTGGCAATCCGCTCCGGCATAAAGAGGCGCATGAGGTTATCCTCCAGCGAAACATAAAACTGTGACGTACCAGGATCACCCTGACGGCCTGAACGACCACGTAACTGGCGGTCTACACGCCGTGACTCGTGTCGCTCTGTACCGATAATGGCAAGACCCCCTGCAGCCTTCGATTCCGGAGTAAGCTTAATATCTGTACCACGTCCCGCCATGTTGGTGGCGATTGTGACAGTTCCAGGTTTTCCAGCTTCAGCAACAATCTCCGCTTCACGCTGGTGCTGCTTAGCATTCAATACCTGGTGTTTGATCTTCCTTAATTGCAACAATCTGCTGACAAGCTCAGAGATCTCCACCGAAGTAGTACCTACCAGAACAGGACGACCCTTTTCAGTAAGCTTCACGATCTCCTCAATTACCGCGTTGAATTTCTCGCGCATTGTTTTGTACACGAGATCATCATCATCTTTTCTAACCGCTCTTCTGTTGGTTGGAATAACCACCACATCAAGCTTATAGATATCCCACAATTCTCCAGCCTCTGTTTCCGCCGTACCAGTCATACCCGCGAGCTTGTGGTACATTCTGAAATAATTCTGAAGGGTAATTGTGGCGTATGTCTGGGTGGCATCCTCCACTTTCACATTTTCTTTCGCTTCAATGGCCTGGTGTAGACCATCGGAGTATCGACGACCATCAAGAACACGACCTGTTTGTTCGTCAACGATCTTCACCTTTCCGTCAACGATGATGTACTCAGTGTCCTTTTCAAACATCGTATACGCCTTCAGCAACTGGTTGATGCTGTGTATACGCTGCGCCTTGGTCTGGTAGTTACGGATGATCTCTTCCTTGCGATGGAATTTCTCCGCGTCGTTCAATCCTGTTTCAGCTTCAAGTTTATTCAACTCGGTTCCGATCTCCGGAAGAATGAAGAATGAAGAATCCTCTCCCTCTCCTGTGATCAGATCAATTCCACGTTCTGTCAGTTCAACACTGTTGTCTTTCTCGTCGATGACAAAGAACAAAGGCTTATCAGCCTCCGGCATGTGTCTTTTGTTATCGGCGAGATAATAATTCTCCGTTTTCTGAAGTACTGCCTTGATACCGACTTCGCTGAGAAACTTGATCAATGGCTTGTATTTCGGCATGGCACGATGCGCACGGAAAAGCGCCAATCCTCCGTCCTTCTCGTTGCCTTCAGCAATTTGTTTTTTCGCGGCGATGAGGTATTCATTGATCAGTTTCTTCTGAGCCTCAACCAACTTGTGAATCCGTGGTTTCAGATCATAGAATTCGTGCTGATCCCCTTTAGGAACAGGTCCTGATATAATCAACGGAGTTCTTGCCTCGTCAATGAGAACAGAGTCAACCTCATCGACCATTGCGTAATGGTGAGCGCGCTGCACAAGATCCAATGGATCGCGCGCCATGTTGTCTCTCAGGTAGTCGAAACCAAACTCGTTGTTTGTACCATAGGTAATGTCTGCTGCATAGGCTTCTTTCCTTGCGGCAGAGTTTGGCTCATGTTTATCAATACAATCCACAGAGATGCCGTGGAATTGAAAGATGGGCGCCATCCACTCACTATCACGTGTAGCCAGATAGTTGTTTACAGTAACGATATGGACACCACGTCTTGCGAGTGCGTTCAGGAATGCGGGCAATGTCGCGACAAGCGTTTTACCTTCACCCGTCGCCATTTCAGCAACCTTACCTTCGTGCAGAACGATCCCGCCTATGATCTGAACATCATAATGGACCATGTCCCACTTGATAAGATTCCCTGCAGCCATCCATTGGTTGGCCCAGATCGCTTTGTCGCCTTGTATTTTGATGTTCTCGCGGGTAGCCGCAAATCTGATGTCGTGCTCCCGCGCTGTTACTTCGACGAACTCGTTATCCTTAAAACGACGAGCCGTTTCCCGCACGATAGCAAATGCCTGAGGCAACACTTTCAAGAGAGCCTTTTCCAGTTCTTTATTTCGATCCTCTTCGAGCTTATCGATCTGGCCGAAAAGTGATTCCTTTTCATCGATGTCCAGGTTCGGGCTGTCAGCTATCTTCTTATGCAAGGCTGCCAGCTGATCATCGATGTTTTGGAGCTCCGAATTGATTGTCTCTCGTATCTTCTGCGTTTCAGCGCGTAATGCGTCGTGGCTTAGCGTGGTCAGCTTCTCACCTTCCTGTTTCGTTTTTTCAACGAGAGGCATGATTCGCTTAATGTCTTTATCGGATTTCGTCCCGAATAACTTGGCAATGATCTTCAGCATAATCTATAAAAATAACCTCCCCGCTTCCTTAAAAAGGCAATGGAAAGAAGGTTTTTAAGGGTTTCAAAGTTAGTAAATAGTTTGTCCCGCGAAACAGATGGGGACATTAAGCCGGGGGAATAACAACTATAGTTCCAATTCGCCTTTGTATACCATTTTGGCAGGACCGGAGAGGAAAACATCGGTAAACATGCCCGCATGGCCGGAACCTTCGGAAGGATCCACATATTTGAAGTCGACGGAAAGATCTCCGCCAAGGGTTTTGATCATGATCGGCGAGCGCTGGTTTCTGAAAGATGCAGCAAGTGCAGCCGCCGTCACACCAGTTCCACAAGACAACGTCTCATCCTCCACGCCGCGCTCATATGTGCGCACAAAAATTGAATCCCTTCCCAGCAGTTGGACGAAGTTAACATTGGTCCCTCCCGGCTTGTAGGGCTCAGAGTACCGGATACGCTTTCCTTCCTGGTAAACATTAACGGCCTGGGCATCGTCAACAAACCGGACATAGTGTGGGGAACCAGTATGAATGAAAAGGTCATCTCCGACTGCAGAGATCACCGTGACGTCATTCATTCGAAGGCGGACGTAGTTTGGATCAACGAGTTCTGCGTCATGCGGACCGTCATAAGCGTTGAACGTGGTTTTGCCATTGATAAGGCCGAGACTTGAGGCAAATGAAACCGCCGCGCGACTGCCATTTCCGCATAAGCTTTGTGTGCCGTCGCTGTTATAGTATTGGAGATTAAAATCGAGTTCTGCATGTGGCTCAATCAGCATAATGCCATCAGCACCAACGCCAAAACGACGGTCACAGATTGATTTGATCTGCTCAGGCGAAAAAGAGTATTTTTTGTTCCTGTTATCAAACAGAACAAAGTCATTACCGGTCGCCTGGTATTTGAAAAACGGGAGAGTCATTGGCAGTTTACTTAACCTCTTCGAAGTCGATGTATTCGCCGCCTTTTACTTTACTGTCGGGTTTTCGACGGGGATTCTGCTGTTTTTGCTCAAAATTGCCCTTTTGATTATTCTGATATTGACGAAAATGCTGAGCAGCAGCACCGGCGCGAAAGAAAAACGAACCTATTTTATAGAGCACGTATGAAATAAGGCCGGCAATCACCAAGAACTTAATCATGATAGTTTTTTTAGACTCTTAACGAGCAAATAAAGATAGGAGTTCAAAACGAGATTCCAGGGTTTGGCGCCGACGAAATGATCGCCGGCACTCCCCGAAATATGCATTATCGGCTCAGATAGAGGTTTCGCTCTGAGTAAATCTTCATGAAGTAATCATCCATAAGATCATCGATGAAATAGATCGCCTCACCGGTTGACTTCATTTCCGGACCAAGTTCCTTATTCACATCCGGGAACTTATGGAAGCTGAAAACAGGCTCCTTGATAGCGTATCCTTTCTTGGTTGGATTAAACTTAAAGTCCTTCACTTTCTTTTCACCCAGCATCACCTTCGTCGCGTAGTTGACATAAGGTTCATCGTAAGCCTTACAAATGAACGGCACAGTGCGTGACGCGCGTGGATTCGCCTCGATGATGTAAACCTTATCGTTCTTCACAGCAAACTGGATGTTGATCAGTCCGACAGTCTTCAATGCTACAGCGATCTTCTGTGTGAAGTGCTCAATTTGTTTTATCACAAGGTCTCCCAGGTTATAAGGCGGGAGCACTGCGTAAGAATCGCCTGAGTGAATACCAGCAGGCTCGATATGCTGCATGATCCCGATGATGTACACATCTTCGCCGTCGCAGATCGCATCCGCTTCTGCTTCAATAGCTCCATCAAGGAAGTGATCAAGAAGCACTTTGTTATCGGGAAGATGTTTCCAGATATCAATGATATGATGTTCGAGTTCCTGTTCATTGATCACGATCTTCATGCTTTGTCCGCCCAGGACATAGGAAGGACGCACAAGCAACGGGAAGCCTATTGTTTTGGAAACTTCAAGAGCTTCATCTGCTGTCTTGGCTACTCCGAATTCAGGATAAGGAATTCCAAGCTCTTTAAGCAGAGACGAGAAGCGGCCGCGATCTTCTGCGAGGTCAAGCGCTTCGAATGAGGTTCCAATGATCTTGATTCCGTATTTGTCAAGTTTTTCAGCAAGCTTGAGAGCTGTCTGTCCGCCGAGCTGAACTATTACCCCTTCAGGTTTTTCATGTTCAATGAGGTCATAAAGATGTTCCCAGAACACAGGTTCAAAGTACAGCTTATCAGCGATATCAAAATCCGTCGACACAGTCTCAGGATTACAGTTGATCATTATCGTTTCGTATCCGCATTCTTTCGCAGCGAGTACTCCGTGAACACAAGAGTAATCGAATTCGATTCCCTGTCCGATACGGTTAGGACCTGAACCAAGTACGACCACTTTCTTACGGTCACTCACCACCGATTCATTCTCGGCGTCAAACGTTGAGTAATAGTAAGGAGTTTTCGCTTCGAATTCAGCTGAGCAGGTATCAACGAGTTTGTAAACTCTTCGAATGTTGTACTCCATTCTTTTCGAACGGACTTCACTTTCGAGACAATCCAGCATGTGAGCAATCTGGCGGTCTGCATACCCTTTTTCCTTTGCCGTTCTCAGCAAATCTTTCGGGAGAGTATCGAGTGTATATTTTGTAATTTCTTTCTCAAGGTCAACGAGCTCCTCAATCTGTTTGAGGAACCAGCGGTCAATCTTTGTGAGCTTTTGGACTGTCTTAAGAGGAATACCAAGTTTAATCGCATCATAAACATGAAACACCCGGTTCCAGCTGGGATGCTCAAGACTATAGAGAAGATCATCCTGATTGGTAACTTCTTTGCCATCAGCGCCAAGACCATTTCTTCGGATCTCAAGTGACTGACAAGCCTTCTGCAATGCTTCCTGGAAATTTCTTCCAATACCCATCGCTTCTCCGACAGACTTCATTTGCAGTCCGAGCTTTCTGTCAGCGCCATGGAATTTATCGAAGTTCCAACGCGGCACTTTCACGATAACGTAGTCGATAGCCGGTTCGAAGTAGGCTGTCGTTGTCCCTGTGATTGCGTTCTTTAGTTCATCGAGGTTGTATCCGATCGCGAGCTTTGCAGCCACTTTCGCAATTGGATATCCTGTTGCCTTGGATGCAAGTGCAGACGAACGTGAAACGCGTGGGTTGATTTCAATACCGATGATGTCCTCGTCATCATCCGGGTTCAGCGAAAACTGAACGTTACAACCTCCCGCGAACATTCCGATGCCGTTCATCATCTTGATCGCGAGATTCCGCATACGTTGATACACAGTATCGGGAAGCGTCATAGCCGGAGCAACGGTAATTGAATCGCCGGTATGTATTCCCATCGGATCAAAGTTCTCGATAGAACATATAATGATCACGTTGCCGATATTGTCGCGAAGCAGTTCGAGCTCATATTCTTTCCAACCCATGATGCTTTGTTCCACCAGCACTTCGTGAATTGGCGACGCGTGTAAACCTCTGTTCAACGCTTCATCAAACTCTTCAGGAAGGTTTACGAAAGCACCACCCGTTCCGCCAAGAGTATAGGAAGGACGAATGACGAGAGGGAAACCAATTGACTGGGCGATTTCCTTTCCCTGAAGAAAGGATGTTGCTGTTCCACCTTTACAGACGCCGACACCAAGCTCCAGCATCTTAAGACGAAACTTCTCACGGTCCTCAGTAGTCTCAATCGCCTTGATATCAACACCGATAATCCGTACACCAAAATGCTCCCATATCCCTGCTTTATCACATTCAATACACAGGTTAAGCGCTGTTTGACCTCCCATTGTGGGTAGCACGGCGTCAATATTGTGTTTCTCCAGAATTTCGCGGATCGATTTCTTGGTCAGCGGCTTTAGGTACACGTGATCGGCCGTCACTTTGTCAGTCATAATCGTAGCGGGATTCGAATTGATCAGAACGACCTCGATTCCTTCTTCACGTAGTGAGCGCGAAGCCTGGGAACCTGCGTAATCGAACTCGCATGCTTGACCGATGATAATAGGGCCGCTACCGATGATGAGAACGGAGCGAATACTTCTGTCTCTAGGCATTTTTTTCTTTTGGGTAGGATAAAATTGCGCAAAAATAAAACTCAGATTGAATTCATGAAGGAATTCGGAGATTTAAATTTGCGGCGTGTCACAATCCATCCCGATTGGTGCAACAAACACTGTTATCGCGCAGTATTCGCAACTTCGATCACTTTGTTCCACACTCTGAAAACGTTACCCGAGCAAATTTTTTCTATCTGCTCCTCTGTGTAGCCTCGTTTCAGCAGCACGTACAAAAGGTTGGGATATTGGGACACATCCTTGAGACCGACAGGCAGAGAGTCCCCAACCCCGTCGTAATCAGAGCCGAGGCCTACATGGTCTATCCCAACCAGGCTTACCACGTGGTCGATGTGGTCGGCCACTCGTTCAACGTCTGAATAGAGTTCCTTATGATCTTCCGCGAAACGGTCAATAATCGGCTGCGCGGCAGAATCTCGTGACGAAAGCCCCTTATCCGCAAGAACTTTTTCAAGGGAGTCAAGCAGTGCATTGTTGGTTCGTGCAAGTGAGTCGATAAAGGCGGCGCCGAAGTTGATCTGAATGACTCCGCCGTTTCGTGCCAGCGCTTTAATCATATCATCAGACATATTTCTTTGAAACCCGGGAGTATAGCGGCGGCAGGAAGAATGCGATGCAATAACGGGCGCGTTGGTAACCTTGATAACGTCATAAAATGTGCTATCGGAAACGTGTGAGATATCAACCATCATCCCCACTCTGTTCATCTCGCGTACCACCTGTTCCCCGAAAGGGCTAAGTCCGTTGTGAGTATTCAAAGTATCGTAAGAAGAATCACATATCTGATTGTCTTTCGAATGTGTGAGCGTCACGTAGCGGATGCCTCGTTTATAGAAATAACTCACATTCGCGAGGTCGCGGCCAATAGGGGCACCGTTTTCCATTCCCATGGGAAGAGAAACCTTTCCCTGGGCTGAGTTTGCAATGATATCTGCAGGACTGCCTGCGGGGGCAAATTTGTCCGGGTGTGCCTTCATGATGCCTTCCACCATGTCAATTAATGAGTCCGCGAGAACCTTTCCCATGTCGGGGAGAAGTTGTCTTGCTGCCGGAATGTATATCGCCATAAACGGAGCATCCAGTCCTCCTTTTTTCGCACGTTCATAATCGAAATCTCCTTCATTGGTACTCACCGGTATTCCGAGATATTCACGTTCCAACCGGAAGCGCTTGATCTTAAGTCGGTAGGGGAGATCTACGTGTCCATCGACAATGATAAATTTTTCCGCAAGTTCCTGAGCGTGCTTCCTTTGCTGGTCAGCGCTATTTGTCACGCTCTTTTCGCTTTGACAGGAATGAAAGAGAAGCGCTGCAGCCAGTGCAATCGCTAGCGGAGCTTTGGAAAGAAATTGTTTATTGATCATGCTGTAAATTGTTAAAAAAAATACGCCGAGCAATGATCCTGTTTGAATTCATGCACTCACGTTTCTAAGGAAGTAATTATGTTGCGTCTCAATTGAACAACCCGACTTATGGATCAGGCTCTTCCGGAGTTTACGCGTGCGCAGCTTGCCCTACGAAATGGGCAGGACAAACCACAGGTTTGGGTCGCGTACAATGGAGATATCTATGATGTTACCGGATCAAGGTTATGGCGGGAAGGAAAACATTATGAGCATTGGGCCGGACAGGATCTTACCGATGAACTGGCCGATGCCCCTCATACAGCCCATGTTTTTGATAAATTCGATATTATCGGCCGCCTGAAATCCTGAATTTTCATTAAAACTGACCGCTGTGTGCGCACACATTGAGAAATTTTTTGTTTTTTTGTAGTCTACGATGATGTAGTTTTGCCGACCGGGCCAGGGAACCATAAAAAGACACAAGCAGGATGATCTTAATAGCTGATAGCGGAGGCTCCAAGACTGATTGGAGAATAATTGATAAGAAAGGACTTGTCACTCAGGCGAGCGCACCTGGATTCAATCCTTATTATCAGCCGGTCGAGGATCTTAAAAACAGCGTTGGCGAGATTCTCATTCCGCACATCAACGATTCCGTTAGCAAGATTTTCTTTTACGGAGCCGGGGTTTCTTCACAGAAGAACCAGCAAACTATCAAGGATGCATTACTTGAATTTTTCCCTGGCGCGCAGATTGAGATTGGATGGGACTTGCTCGCAGCAGCGCGGGCGTTGTGTGGACACGAACCCGGTATCGCCTGTATCATGGGCACCGGTTCTAATTCATGTCTTTACGACGGTGAAAAAATCATTGATAATGTTGCTAACCTGGGCTGGATACTAGCTGATGAAGGATCAGGCGCCTTCATGGGAAGGATCTTGCTGGTAGACTATCTGCGGAAAAAAATGCCGGCACATCTGGCCGATCTCTTTAAACAGAGATATCCATTCTCCCGTGAAGAATTCCTGGAAAAAGTATATCAACAGGAGAAACCAAGTGCATTCCTCGGATCGTTCACAAAATTTCTTTTTCATCATTTGAAAGATCCTTACTGCTACAACCTTGTCTATAAGAGCTTCGAAGAGTTTTATGTGAACAACGTTATGCAGTATGAAAACTACAAAAATCTGAAAGTTCACTTCACCGGATCGGTTGCCTTCTATTTCAGCGACATCCTTCGCCAGGTTGCGAACGACAAAGGCATCACAGTCAAGAATATTCTGGAAGGTCCCATTGCCGGATTGACTCTGTTTCACCAGAAAGAAATCGCAGGATGAACACTACTGAATCAACCTCGTCTTACGAGCATCTCGACAAAATGAGCACGCATGACTTGTTGGTGAACATTAATCGGGAGGACAGCACTGTCCCTGTAGCGATTGCGAAGGTGATTCCGACGATTGAGGCCTTTGTAGATGTGATCGTCAGAAAGATGGATCAGGGCGGAAGGTTATTTTACATTGGTGCCGGTACGAGCGGTCGACTCGGCGTTGTAGATGCGTCGGAGATACCCCCGACATACGGAATGCCTCATGGAAAAGTAATCGGCATAATTGCGGGTGGCGACACGGCGATCAGGAAGGCGGTAGAATACGCGGAGGATAATGAAGAGCAGGCCTGGATTGACCTCCAGCAACACGCCATTAATGCTGCAGACGTTCTTATTGGGATTGCAGCCTCGGGCCGGACGCCATATGTAATTGGTGGACTCAAAAAAGCGCGCGAGAATGGAATCGTGACGGGTTGTATTGTGTGCAACGCTGGTTCAACAGTTGCCCAACATGCTGATCACCCAATCGAAGTTGTGGTCGGCCCCGAATTTGTAACCGGTAGTACGAGAATGAAAGCGGGCACCGCGCAGAAGCTGGTTCTCAACATGATTTCTACCGTAACCATGATTCGCCTGGGTCGCGTAAAAGGGAACAAAATGGTTGACATGCAATTGACCAACAATAAACTTGTTGATCGTGCAACGAGAATGGTAATGGAAGAAACTGGTGTGGATGCAGCCGAAGCGGAAAAATTACTGAAGCAATATGGTTCGGTACGGAAAGCCGTAGAAAGTCATCAGCAAAATGCATCAGATAGAACCATACCATAACTGGCTACAGTACTACGATCCATCTCTTGATGATCGCCTCCCCTTCTTTGGAAAGGAATACAACTACGAATTATACACCGAAACTATCTACGGCTATTATATCGATCCCGCGTGGGATTCCTTTGGATCGGAGACGCTATACGCCAAAGTTCTTTACACA
>JAEYXN010000308.1 GCA_023431285.1 Bacteroidota bacterium | reverse complement strand
AGCGTGAGACACACTATAGTAACCTTGGGATTCATAAAATTCATTCTTGCAAGAGCGAAAATTCTATGCCACCATTGGAAGACGGAAGTCAGTACGCCTTGTATACAGCCGTCCCAGGATGAAATTCTTTCCAGCTATGCCAGAACTCCTGGTAGCTGTTGATCACTTTTGTCCGGTATCCTTCATTGCTTCTGCCAGCGAAATCAATCCGCCGCAATGTACTTATGAGTGTATCATTTCGTACGACAAATCTTTCATCAGGAGTTCTTTCAATAACAATGAACGTCTGATCATCACCCGCGAGCCCGATTGTGATCGGAGTGGTGCCAATACTATCGTTGATTACCCTGTCCCGTTTCAGATCGTTCCAGTCGTAGGCTTTTGATAAGCTGCCCAGCTGAACGCCGACTACCCACGACTTATCTTTCCAGGACGAGGAATCAGTTCGGGTCAGGTCGCCTCTGCTTTTCCCTTTTTCATAGCGCCCAAGGGTATCATAAAATTGTTTTGATCTTGCTTCCGCATCCATAACCCGTCCGTAAGGGTGCAGAAGAAAGAATTTCCCCAGGGTCATTTGAGAGGACTCAACTTCCGGAAGAGATTTGCCCTTCAGAGTTCCTGTAACGGCCTCGCCTGTAGCCTGGCGCCACCAGCTTTTGGTGGAACTGTCTTCAAACATCGCATTAAAATGATCCATTCCAACAAGGCGAAAATTCTCGGGGCTGCCATCTACCAACGGACGGAACACACGCCCTGTGCGACACACATTACAGTAGGTGACCATAATGAGTTCGCCTCCGATGGAATCGCGCACCTGGTGATGATACTGGATATAACGGACGGGGTATGCTTTTGCGTCATATTTATTTCGTACGGCGATTACGATGCTGCTGTCGTTCAAAACATTCTCGCTTTTTGATTTGAATGCGAGGACTTCCGGCTGAAGGAACATGTGGTCCGCGGTCATTTTGAAATTGAAAAAGTACACAACGGCGGCTACCGGTAACATTGCGATTAGTGGAATCCAGATTCGGCCAGACCGGAATACGGTGAGTGCACCTGCTATGATCATTAATCCGAATACGGCGCGGAAGGTCCAACGGTTGGTGTAGAGGAAATAGGCCAGGTCAATGGAGTCCATGCGCTGGCTGCCGGGCATCGGCATGATGAAATATACGTTCAGGATTTCAAAAATGCCCAGCAGGACGACGCCCGCATAAAATAAAGTTTTCATCAATGATGGGGATTGTAATTAGCATAACCTTCTTCCGCGCGGGCCTTTCCACGATTGACATAGAACGTCCGGTCTTGCGGAGCCCACGTGCCGAGACCATCTACATATCGGTTAAACATGCAGAATGCGGCAGCGATTAAAACAGTGTCATGAATTTCCAGATCGGTGGCTCCCGCCTGACGCGCACGTTCTACTTGCTCAGTGGTCACATGCTTCCCGCCTTTCTGAACACTTCCGGCAATAGCGATGAGAGCCTTAATCTTTTCTGTTATAGGTGCATTCTCCGGATCAGCCTTCCAGCTGTCCATCTGTTCGAGATTACACTCCAGGTAATGCTGGGCAATTCCTCCGTGAGCATTCTGACAGAAAAAGCAATCATTCAGATAAGATACATACGTAGCGATGAACTCTCTTTCTCCTCTCGTAAGCGAGTTGTCGCTTCGCAATAGAATCTCAGCAAGCTCATTCATTGGTTTAGATGTTTCAGGCCGGAACGCCATCGGACCTCTGATGCCTGGAAGTTCTTTTGGTAAGTCAATGTGTGCCATCAGTGGGTTGTGGGTTTCGGTGGAACGTAGCCGACTCTGGCAAGACGGTTTCCCATCGCCTCATATTCTTTCGGGTCGGAGGGTGTAAGCGTCGCGAGGCCATCGACGTATCGGTTAAACATAGAGAAAGTTGCTGCAATCAGAACTGTATCATGGATATCCCTGTCGTTGGCGCCATGCCTTCGGGCTTCGGCCACATCTTCATCAGTAACTAGTTTTCCGCTTTGCTGAACCTTGCCGGCAATTTCCAGTAAGGCTTTCATTTTGTCCGAGAGTAGGCTAGTGGGCTGATTGTGAATAACACAATCTACTACTTCGCGATCGTCCTCAAATAATTCGCGGGCCGCCGCTGCATGACTACTCATGCAGAAGACACACTTGTTTCTTGCCGACACATGTGTAGCAATGAGTTCACGTTCTGCAGGAGTAAGAGGCGATTCGTCTCTCAGAATAACCTGCGCCAATTGATAAAGGTGTTCTCCGGTCTCTGGTCGGAACATCGCGAGACTGCGGATCCCCGGTACGTCTTCAGGTACGTTAATGTGTGCCATTGAGATTTGGTTTTTTATTGTCTTTTGAAAACGCCATCGTCAGAAATCCGATCAAAAATATCCCTGCAAAAACAAGTAGTGTATTGCTGTAACCATTGAAGAAAGTTACAAGAAACCCGACGAAAAAAATCGCCGTAGCCGTAACAATTCGCCCGGTGTTAAAGCAGATGCCGGTAAACGTACCGCGGATCTGAACCGGAAACAGTTGCGGTATGTAGATCGATAATAATCCCTGACTGATTCCAAAGAAGAATGAAAGCAGCGCCAGCTCTGCATAGATGACATTAGAGAATGATTTGTTCATTCCGAACAGAAGGACGGACATCACAATACATCCTCCGAAACAAAACATCATGGCTCTTCTTACCCCGGCTGCGTTGGAGATCCAACCAGAGGAAAATCCGCCGGCAAGGCCACCAGCTCCGAGAAGCATCATCGCGATCCCGCGTTCGTTCTGACCATCAGTGGAAGTCAGTAGACTCTGCACCCAGGTTGGAATCCAGGAGAACATTCCCCAGAGACCAATAAGCATTGAACCGAAAACAATCGATCCTTTTACAAGGTTGCTCAGGTCGATCGGAGTTGCCGTCGCATCGGATACTCTGGCCGCCCTGTTCTTCCAGTGTTCTGATTCCTTCAATGTCAGTAATGCGATCAGACCCAGCGCGACCGGAAGCAATCCGATGGTGAAGGCTTCTCTCCAGTGACTTACCATTACCGTGACAACACCTGAAGTAAAGATTCCGACCGGAAAGCCGATGGAGTCGATGCCAATGAAAACGGCGCGTGACTTCTTTGGCCAGATTTCAAACAACAGCATAGGAGTGATCACGAGGATTCCTCCGACGGACAATCCGGAAAGTAGCCTCAACGCGACTACATATTCCCATGACGACGCAAGAGAGATCGCAAACGTAAAGATCCCGAACAGAAAGACAGACAGCGAAAGGGCGCGAACCCTTCCAATCTTGTCGCTGATAAAACCCCAGAAGAATCCGCCAACAGCCCACCCTGCGATGAAGAGAGATTGAATGTATGCGCTGATCTTTCCGAGTTCGGCAGGGCCCGCTTTTCCCGTCAGGTCCTGAACCACAGGGGGGAGGTACGCTGACATCAAAGTTGAGATCAATCCTGCACTCATGTTACACAAAAAACAAATCGCGAACGACACCCAGAGCAGGGCGTCGATTCGCTCAATGTCTTTATTATCTGAAGTAATCACTTTTGTGTTCATTACCTCAGCAGTTGGTCGAATGTGAGACTGATATAATAAATTGCTCCGATGGAAGGTGATCCAAAGGCCTGATACACCTGGTTATTAAACAGATTGCTGGCGCCAATCTTTACCATTGATTTGATAGGGAGAATTTTGTAATTCACCTGTGCGTCAATTACAGAGAACGCATCTATACGACCGGGTCTCATTTGGTTGAACGTTCCGTACCAGTCGTACGCGTCCTGCCATCTCCACGCAATATTGAATCCTATCTTGTCTGTAACGCGACTGTTTCCAAATGTAAGAGCCGTCTTGAACCTGGGAGTATTAAAGCCGGGAACATTATTAGGGTTTGCGTCACGAATGTCAAATGTGGCGAAGGTGCCGTTGACGTTAAGGGAATAGTTTTTCGGCATCGCGTAGGTCAGCCCGAGCGTTGCGCCCTGTGCGGTAACCACATCAGATGCATTGGTGTACAACTGGTATAAATGACTGTCGCCATTCAGAAGGTCGATGGCAGCCTGAGGGTTGATCGTACCGTCACCCGCGAGCACCGTACTTTGAGGCTCCATCACCACCTGGTTCAGAAGAAAATCTGTATAGCTGGAGTAGTAATAGTTTACATCGAGAACGATTTTATCATTGATCAAGCCTTTGTAACCGATCTCGAATACTTTTACGCGTTCTGGTTTGATGTATTCCACATCGGATTTCACGAGCATATTCTTAGCCTGCATCACAGCTTCTTCGAATGAAGCGCCACCCTGCATCGCCTGCTGGAACGCGCCAAAGAATGGCCCAAGGGATGCTGTCGTGAATGAGTTCTGGTACACGGTCATTCCTTTGCTGTTGTCAGGAACACCTCCAAGGATAGTGATCGGACCCGCATTCAGCTTGATGTACTGATCACCCGGCGTAGGGTTTCTGAATCCGGTCTGATAGGATGTTCTGAAATGATGATTGCCCGCCACTGTATAAACAGCTGAGGCGCGTGGAGTAAAACGACCTTCGAAGTTTTGGTTCTTATCGTATCGTATTGAGCCGGCAAGTTTGAGGTTCTTGTTGAGCAACGCTTTGCCTATCTGCAGGAACGCTCCGCTTTCATCAATAATGATGCTGCCACCTTTGTCATCGAACAGTGTTCCGTTGGTAAACATGTCGTATCTTCTGAAGTTACCACCTACGAGGACGTCAAGGACTTTGATCTTTTCAGAAAAGTCATATTGACCTTCTACATGGTAAAGCTTGCTTTGACTGAGAATCCCTGCCCCACTCAGCCCCTGGGTTGCAATCAGACGTTTCTTCTGGGCGTTGAATTCAGCAGTGCCGGGAAGGAATCGTCCCTGATCAGCAAAGGTCCTTGCTGCAGTGTGGCTACCCGCAGCGACACCGTTGATATTCCCCAGGAATGCTTCTTCGTACCTGGAATACCACATATCGTCGGCCTCATTCTCTGGAACAATGTTGCCGTCGAAATCGCGTACCCACGTTTTGGTGATCAATTGACCCAGCCCTTTTGCGTTGTAAGAATCATGGGAGTCTTCAATGGTTGAGTAGGCACGAATGAAATAGTTCCCACCCTTTAGCTCAGCTTTATGCTGCTGAAGTGTAAAATCATTTATGGAGAATCGATTGCTGCCGGTATAGTTCGCAGTGCCTTGACCAAAGTTATACTGGTAGCTGAGTACCATGTTCTCGGAAATTCTGTAATGCAGAGCGCCATTCAGTTTCAGACTGTAGACATTATAGTCTGTTACGTCACGTTCTTCGTATCCTGTTCTTGATACCCGACCAACGCCTTCAATGGTGCGCGCCTCATCATCTCCATAGATGTTTAATGCATTCCGCGCAGGATTGTTGGCTCCACGTTCGGCAGGACTGCTTCCCGGGTCTACGTCAGTGTAGTTTGTAGCGTAGAAATCAAGTCCCTTGAAGTATGAAGCATTGATTTTGAAAGCAAAGCGATCATTGAAAGCTTTAGCATAACGTATAGAGTAGTCGTTGAGAAGATGCGGGTCAGCGTACTTTTCTCCGATGTGGTTGACGCCCACCTTCGCCTGTGCGCTGAGCCCTTGATATTGGAACGGGTCTTTCGTTCTCATCATCAACACCCCACTGAATGCGACAGGACCGTATAAGGCTGACGCCGCACCCGGGATAAGCTCCGCACTCTCCATGTCCAGGTCGGATGATCCGAACATGTTTCCAATGGAGAATCCAAGCCCGGGAGTCTGGTTGTCCACACCATCGACCAGTTGAAGAAATCGGGAGTTTCCTGTGTGGTTAAACCCGCGTGTGTTGATCTGCTTGAACGTCAATCCGCTGGTGACCATCTCAACTCCCTTGAGATTCTCCAGCGCATCGTAGAATGAAACAGAAGCGGTTTGCTGAATGTCACGTACATCCATTTTCTCGATGCTCACAGGAGATTGTAATATGCTTTCTTCCACTCGGGAGGCTGACACTACAAGTTCGTCCATGACCTGCGAGGATTCCTCCAACGTAACGGCGACGCTGCTTTCAGCTTCGGTGATTTCAATCTCTTGCTTTCTGAATCCGACACTAGATACAATTATTGTGAAAGGAGGGGTTTGGGAAGTACTCAAGATAAACGCGCCGTTCACATCAGATGTAGTGCCGGCGACTTTTCCTTTGATAATCACATTCGCACCGGGAACGGCGTTTCCGTTTCCATCGGTGATGTTTCCGCTGATCTTTGTGCTCTGGCTGTATGCAGTCGCACTAAGGGACAACATTATGACGAGTAAAAGTGTTTTCATTTGTAGGGGTAGGTTGTTTTATGATTTCTTTAAATGATCGTAGCCCTGTGGAAGTCTTTTGTACCCAATGGTGGCAAGACGTTCTGCAAGACCTTCGAAGTATTCATTTGTTTCAGGAAGTCGCGTGGCGAGTCCGTCCACATATCGATTGTATAAACAGAATAGCGCTGCGATGAGGACAGTATCATGGATCTCTATGTCAGTAGCGCCGGCATGACGGGCTCTACGGACGGATTCTTCGGTGACAGCCTTACCACTTTGCTGCACGAGACGCGCGATATGAAGGAGAGCCTTCATCTTATCCGAGATCGGGGCCGTGTCAATGTCTGTTTTGATGGCTTGTATCGTATGATGTTCGCCAAGCAATTTATCCGCCGCAGCGGTATGGGCCGTTGTGCAGAACTTACACGCGTTGTTGAATGAAACGATTGTAGCAATCATCTCCCTTTCCGCTTCTGTTAATGTAGAAGGTCCGCGCAGCAGGATTTGAGTAAGCTCACGAATGGGATGAGCGCTGTCTTTGCGATATTCCAGGAGGCCGGTGATGCCCGGCAAATGCTCCTCAAGTGGAATGTGGGGCATAGCGAATGATGGTTAGGTTGCAGCGAACACACCCTGTGAACAGGTCGCGTAACAATGACTGAAAGAATTAATAAAATAAGCTACATGACGGAAGCGTCATGACGGCGATGTGCCTTGTGAGTAGTTCAGCCGCGCTCGGGCGGGTAGGAGATTTCCTGAACGTAATCTGTCCATTCTAAGGACGGGTGCGGAACCTGGCTGACCTTGCTTTGCCACCCTTCAACGGAGACGGTGACTTGCGTATTAACCGCAAGGAAGTCTTTGATGAAGGAAATCGAAGCCTTTGAAGTGTGCTTTGCAGGTTGTGCCGGACTATCCGTAAAGGTGCTAACGTAGTCGCTCAGCGCGACCTGTATCTGTTCAGAGTCGGTATCCCGGACGCAGACAATTGTCAGCGTGTCCTGTGCGTACTTCTGTTTGACCATCCGGTACTGTCTGCCCTCCGATGAAAACTTTCCGTCTGCGCGCGAATAATCTTCCCGATCCATCATATATGGAATCGAGACAGGGACTTTGATGGTGATCAGGTCATCCTCTGCGTAGCGATCACTTTCAAGACGGGAGGTAAACTTTCGGTCGGAATGCACCTGGAAGCCAAGGAAAATCGCATAGTATCCCATGGTATTCATGAGCAATAGAACGATCAGGCCAAGGCAGGCTACCTTTTTCAAGATTCAGGGTTGTTAATACTAAGCTATGGGAATTCGGTTACTATTCCAAGTTGCCGCGGCGATCCATGACTAATCTCCTCACCACGGACACCCTATTGACATTTCATATTAATTTCTCTACCTATGTATTCCACTAGCCCCGTGAAGACCACAATTGCCACCGTTTTAATCGTTTTGATCCTGTTCAACACAATGGGGTTCTACGGATTATTTCTCGGGCTCGGTTACAAGGCGAAAAAGGAGATGGTTCATCGCCTCGATGAGGACCGCTATGCGCCGGAAGAAACCATAACTTTGAAACTCCCGCTTTCCATTCCATACATCATCGACGACGAAGACTACAAAAGGGTGGACGGCTCCTTTGAACATCAGGGGGAATTCTACAGGCTTGTGAAGCAAAAGCTCTCCAACGACACGCTCTTTATTGTCTGTATCAAGGACGTCAAAACAAAAAATATCAAACAAGCCCTCGCGGACTACGTGAAAACATTCACGGACAAACCGCATGATGGCAAATCTCATTCGAAAACGCAGCTTACTTTCATAAAAGATTTTGTTCCATCTACATTTGTTGTGTCCCACAGCAGCGAAGGATGGAATCGTTCTGTTACAGTTTCTTTGGCGTCGTCCTCACTTTCTGAAGACTGCGCACCCGCTATACCAGGTCCACCACCAAGGCCTGCTTTCCATCTTTACTTCTCCTGAAGTAACCTGTGCTGATGTTGTCCTGAGCGGCATACGTCAGCGATTGGTCTAACATTTTCCGTAGTTCAAATGTGCCTCGGCATGTCATGTACCCGTTACGTGATTTGTTGTGTCTGTTGATAATCCAAACGTACACCTAAACCTTAATCTATTGATGAAACTTTTTACCACTCTTGCCATGGGCTTGCTGTTGGGAACGTGCCTGACCGTGTCGGCGCAGACTCCCTCAGACGCTCAAATGATGAAAAAACGTGAGGCATGTATTGCCGTCATTTATGAACGCGGTTCCTTCGACCAGTATTGGGAGGGAACATTCCTGAGAAGCAATGAAACTATTGCTACCGTCAAACGCATGTCGGTTGGGCCTATGATCGCAGTGGGCATACTCGATCAGTTGAATTTCTACATCGGTGTTCCGTATGTTCAAACTGAATCCACAGAACCCAATGGAGGGCAGCTCCAGGGTGTGAAGGGATTTCAGGATCTCAGCATCGCACTGAAGTATCGCGCAGTGAATAAGGAGATGGGAAAAGGCAAACTGTCTGCCTATGTGTCGACAGGATTTGCTACACCGATTACCAATTATCTGTCGGACTACAGGCCTTACAGTATTGGTAACGGCACCGACGAACTGAGTGTGCGGGGTATCGTACAGTACAAGTTTGATATGGGATTGTATGTTCGTGCATTGGGGGGACACCTCTTCCGCGGACAGACCGAGGTGGAACGTGACTACTATTATAACAATGGGTCATACTATACCACATGGATGGATGTGCCCAGCGCAAATGAGTTCAGCGGTGTCGTTGGCTTCTGGTTCTTTGATAACTCACTGAAGATCGAGGCGTCGTACTATAAGTTGGCGTCAACAAGCGGTGATGATATTCGCAAGTACAACGCGGCACAGCCTACCAATAAAGTGGTTTTCGATCAGGTTGGTGGATCGATTCAGTATTTCACCAAGAAGGTAAAAGGACTTGGTTTGCTTGCGTACTACAACCAGATGCTCAATGGACGGAACATGGGGAAAGTGACCTCGTTCGGTGTCGGTGGAACTTATCAATTCAGCTTCTAATTTTATCGAAATGAACTCATCTAATATCAAAAAATATATACTGCTGGCCCTGGTGTTTGGATTTTCGGGCGCAGCATTGTTTACGTCGTGCGACAATCACGAGATGCCGCGCTATGCGAAATACTCGGCTTATGAATTTTCGAAGCTTGATGCAGACGGTGGATCATGGACTCCAATTCTTCTTGAGAGCTCCAGCCAGATTTCAATTGCTGAGCCTGCAGATGTGAACAGCGATGAATACCAGGCCGAGCTTGTTTCCCTGAAGAGTAAACAGGCAAACCTCTCCGGAAAGCAAAGAGATGCGGTCAACTACTGGACGAACAATCCGTTGCTGAGATGGAACGAGATCGCCCTTGAGCTTGCAGCGAAATATAATCTGATTCCTGGTCCGAATCCTGATGGTACTTACACGCTTCCAAATTCTGCAAATCCAGAGGGACCGCCAGCATTTCCGTTTGCGCACCCGGCTTACACCAGCAGGATGTTGGCTCACCTGAGTGTCGCACAGTTCGATGCGTTGATCACAACATGGAACTATAAGTTTGAGTACAATCGCCTTTCTCCATCACACCACGACGCGTCTATTGAAGCAGCGTATGGAAATTCCGATTTGCCTTCATATCCATCTGATGGCGCAGCGATCGCCGTGGTCTCTCGTGATATCCTCAAAGCAATGTTTCCGCTTGAGGTTGACTACCTCAATAAGAAGGCAGAGGAGCATCTCGAAAGCTTGCAGTGGGCAGGAGTGAATGTTGAAAGCGACATCACGGCAGGTGCGGAGATCGCCACTGCTGTTGTTCAGGTCACCATGGCGCGTGCCAGAACGGACGGAATGAGCAAGGCACAAACTCCAAAACCTGTTTCAGATTCTATAGCGCAATCTGCGTTTGATCGTTTCGGTTGGAAATGGGAGAACCAGGAAATTCCGCGTAGACCTGTAGGACTTGCGCCTCTTTATTCAAAAGTAAAGATGTGGAGTGTTCCCAACGTAGAGGCTGTACGTCCGGAGCCTCCGCCTGCACTCGGCTCTGCTGAGTTTAAGGAGGCTGCTGCTGAATTGAAAAGCATGCAGGATAACATGACCGAAGAAATGAGAAAGATCGCCAACTGGTGGTCTGATGGCCTCGGGTCTTACACACCTCCGGGACACTGGAACAAGTTTGCAAAGGACTTCATCATCAAGTACAAGGAAAATCCTTTGCGCTCGGCTCGCATCATGGCTTACCTGAACATGGCCATTCAGGATGCGGGGATCAGCTGCTGGGATGCGAAGTATCACTACCATTATCCAAGACCGGTACAGGCGATTCCCGGCTTCAAAACTATTCTCGGAACACCGAACTTCCCCAGCTATACTTCGGGTCACAGTACCTTTTCTGCTGCCGCAGCGTCAATACTTTCATATGTTTATCCGCAGGAAGCTGCTCTTTGTGACAAGTGGGCCGACGAGGCTGCTGAGTCACGTATCTATGCGGGGATTCACTATCGCTTCGATGCAGAAGTGGGGATCACGCAAGGTAAAGCGGTTGCTGAATACACATTGGACAAGATGAAGGCTGATGGTGCTGACTAGAATTTTACAGGCAGGCAAGGCGTTGACCGTAATGGTCGCGCTTTGCTCCTTTGTTAATACCGGAATGGCGCAGGAGGGAGATTCGCTGCGCACCAAACAACTTTCGGAAGTAACGATCAGTGGAGAAAAGATTCAGAATCTTGAGCGTCTTCCCGCGATCGATGGAACACGACTTTGGTCGGGCAAAAAGAATGAGGTGATCAACATGAGCACATTGGACGCCAATGTTGCCGAAAAGAATGCCCGACAGATCTTTGCTAAAGTACCTGGTGTGTTTGTTTACGACATGGACGGGACCGGCAACCAGGTGAACATTTCTACCAGGGGGCTCGATCCCCATCGCGGATGGGAATTCAACATCCGCAGAAACGACGCCATCACGAACTCCGACATGTATGGGTATCCTGCCAGTCACTTCAGTATGCCTATGGAGGCAGTGGAACGCATTCAACTCGTACGTGGGACAGGATCGCTGCAGTATGGAGCACAGTTTGGCGGAATGATTAATTACATCACCAAGAAAGCGGATACTACCAGACGCTTCAGCTTCGAAAGTGTGAACAGCATTGGTTCCTTCGGACTTCTGAGTACCTACAACGCAGTGGGTGGACGCATTGGTAAGGTGGATTATTATGCGTACATCCATAATCGTGTCGCCGATGGATACCGGCGTTCCAGTCGTTCGGACGCGCAGGCGCAAGCCGCGTTGATTGCGTACAGGCCATCCGATAGAGTGACCCTCAACTTCGAAATATCGCATTCAAAATATCTTCATCAGTTAGCCGGCGCTCTTAATGATGAAGAGTTCGCGCAGGATCCCCGACAGGCAACACGCAGCAGAAATTATTACAGCCCTGATATCTATATTCCTTCAGTGGAACTGGTTTGGGATGTGAGTGAGAACACCACGGTCAAGTGGCTCACCTCTGCAGTGCTGGGTACACGCAATAGTGTGATGTTCGACAGGCCCGCGAATATTCCTGATGTGATTGACCCGTTCACGCAGGACTACGCGCACAGGCAGGTAGATATCGACCGCTATAACAGTTACACGAGTGAGCTGCGATTATTGCATAAGTACAATCTGTTTGATCAGCAGAGTGCCCTTGTTGCCGGTGTACAGTTAATGAACAACGATCTTCATCGGCGTCAACAGGGAATCGGAACCACCGGGAATGATTATGACCTCTCGCTGGTGCTGCCAGGATGGGGCAGGGATATGCACTTCAGGACGTCGAACATTGCTGCATTTGTTGAGAACAGGCTTTTAATTTCTGATCGATTTTCCATAAGTCCCGGGATGAGGGTGGAGTCTGGTACTTCAGACCTTCAAGGTAAATTGTCTTATTATCCGGATGAAACCTTTCCGAATGAGATCGTGCATCAGTTCGCTTTGTTTGGGGTGAACGTGCAATACACCTTGTCACCGTATCAGAACTTCTATGCTGGCTTTGCACAATCGTATCGACCGGTGATCCTGAAAGACATCGTACCATCGTCTGTCTTCGAGAAGGTAGATGACAATCTTCAGGATGCTGATGGCTATAATCTCGAGGCAGGATTTCGTGGAATGACCAGTGCACTACGATGGGATGTTGGAGTGTATCAGGTCTCGTATAACAATCGTCTTGGGATGCTTGTTGAGAACGATGCTGATAACGGAAATACAATTTATCTGCGCACCAATATTGGTAACTCCGTTTCCCGCGGAGCTGAATTGTTTTTGGAGTATTATTTCCCGGTCGATAAGTTTGGTCTGTCTGTGTTCAGTTCTACGGCGTTGCAGGACGCGCGTTATAAGGATGCCACGATCAGGATGGGAGATGAGAACGTCAACATTGATGGAAACAAAGTAGAGAGTGCGCCTGAGCTGATCTCACGGAATGGTGTGAATTTACGTCTTCGTTTTGCGAGTATTTCTGTGTTGTATAGTTATACAGCAAAATCGTACGCAGACGCGCTCAACATTGAGAAACCCACTGTTACCGGAGCAATGGGTGCTGTCCCTGCCTACAGTTTGGTGGACATCAACACCACCTGGAAGATTTCACCGTCATTGTTGTTCCGGTTCAACGTGAACAATGTTCTTGATAAAAGTTATTTCACGAAGCGCCCGCAGTTTTATCCTGGTCCTGGGATCTGGCCATCGGATGGGAGGTCATTCGTCGCGACTTTCGGGATCATGCTTTAAGTTGGCTTGAATCGTACTTAAAAGACCAAAAGAAGGCTGCTAAAAGGTGGCCTTTTTGCTTTGACAGACATCCCGGGAAATTCCCGGTTTTACGATAGAAACACCCAGGCAAAAAGCATGTGAAAGGTAAGATAAGCCCTCTCATCGCCCACTCAGCGTGCTGTGAGCGTCCAGTGAAGGCCTTGTGGGGGGAAGGAGGGCTTCATGGTGTTTGGAAGGAAAATTTGATAAGTTTTACTTCAATGTGGTTTATCTCTGACTGTCACTTACGGATGTATTTCCAGGGGTCTGGGCTGACCATGAAAGGTTCTGCTTTTACGATGAGGACTTTTTTGTGTCCGTTTTCATAGATAGGCGTGAATCCGTAATCGTAGGAGAGATAGAAAACCTGCCTGTGTTCGGTTACATAGATGGAAGTGAAGTAGCCGAATTTGAAACCGAGATTAGTTAGAATAGTCATTTCGACCACGCTCCTTCCTTCCGGGGACAGAGAGTTGAGAATTGTTCGGTTTTTCCGAAGACTTTTGTTCAGATCGGAGATGAAATCTTCGGTACGGCTCCTGTTGGCGTTATGACGTGATGCCCGACATTGATCTGAGCAATATTTTTTATCTGACCTTCCGATGATGGGGGCATTGCAGACAAGGCAATTTCGTTTATTCATGGCTAACGGTTTGAGTGTTATTAAATGTCTATATCCGTTTATCATCCGTTTAAAAACATATCTATTCGGTTTTGAACAACGGCAAGAGAAATTTAATCCAAGATTTGCCAAGAGTGAAACCAGTCAGTTTATGGAAAAACTTCCCGTTGTCACATTAAGGCAGTTGTTGATAGGAGCCACGCGTTGTATAGGCATTCAATTTCTTCCTAATGAAACTATTCAGGCTATCGCGAGGAGTTTCGCGGATGTGGCGTGGTCAGATGAGTATAAAATGTTTTATATTGAAAACACCCCTTCGAATCTGAACCGGTTGTTTCAGGTTTACAAACGTGTGGCGTGGGTCAATTGCCGTTATTTTTTCAAGAATTCACCCGTGTATAAGGGAGCGGAAGAAGTTGATCTGAGTGTCTACAAGACTGAGGCGCAAAAGGATCGCGTCGTCCCTTTGGAGTACATTGAGCAATTGGAATTGAAAAGGTATAGTTTTAGTACTTGTCGGTCGTACATTCACCTGTTTGGTGAATTTATTCGATACTACGGGGACAAGGATCTGTTAGAAATTAGTGAACGCGACATTCGGAGTTATCTTCATCAGATTGTGAAGCAGGGAAAGTCATTTTCCTTGCAGAACCAGGCGATCAATTCGATAAAATTCTATTATGAGCAGGTGCTGGATATGCCCCAGCGATTTTATGATATAGAGAGGCCGCGGCCGGAAAAGAAGCTTCCGACGGTGCTCAGTGAGAATGAGGTGGCCAGGGTTGTTGAGCAGGCGGTGAACCTGAAGCACAAAGCGATCATTGTCACGATCTATTCCTGCGGCCTCCGTCTTTCGGAACTGCTGAATCTTAAGTTTGCAGATATTCAAAGTGACCGGAATATTGTTTTGGTAAGGCAAGGCAAAGGTCGCAAGGACAGGACCACGGTTTTATCGGATATTACCCTTGCGTTGCTGCGAAGATACTACCTGGAGCATCGGCCAAAGGAGTATATGTTTGAGGGACCTGGAGGGAAAAAGTACAGTTCGCGGAGTGTTCAGGCGATAATAAAGAAGGCTGCTCATGCGGCTGGGATTTCCAAGCCTGTTTCGGCGCATACGTTACGGCATTCATTTGCGACACATTTACTGGAGAATGGAACCGATTTGCGGCACATCCAGGCTTTGCTTGGGCACAGTTCTTCCCGTACTACTGAGATATATACTCATATTTCGACCAAATTCATGCGTACGATCAAGAGTCCATTGGACAACCTAAACCTCAACCTATAAAAGTAATATACACGCAACACGAGTTGGAAAAAAGCGGAGATGCGTATATATTGTTGTTATACACAAGCCCGGGTAAAAGATTGTAGTTAGGTCCGTTCTAAGTTCGATGGTACGAGGAAGGGGGAGATTGCCGGGACGGAATTTCCGAAACAACAAAAAGCAAAACAAATCGGTGATACATC
>JAEYXN010000262.1 GCA_023431285.1 Bacteroidota bacterium | reverse complement strand
AACCGAGACCTCCTTCAACGTTGGTAGGATAATTCAATGGTTCGCTGATAAATTCCACAAGACTAAACCGGTTGTCGAGGCGGAGTTGAATAAAGTCGTGATACTCTTTGCTGATGTTCGACAAATACACAGCAATGGTGTCGCCCTCGCTGAACTCGCGTGGAACAACCAGAAACGTGTCTGAAAATGTTGATCCTTCGAACGAAGCGTCGTCATACAACCGAACAAAGTCCCGAGGATTAAGAAGATTACGCCTCAACTCCTCCCTATCCACTTTCAGAACATTCAACATATAATAGTTTTTTCCGACAGGATCGCGGATGCTATGGGAGATCATTGCCAGTGTGTCGTCGAAATTATCGAAGACCAGCTCTGCTTCAAGCGCTTCAAATAAAACCTGGTCCATCACCGTAGTCGTTGCAGTCACCGAACCAAGGGAAAAACTTGTCACATCCAGTGTGTACTCAGTCCGCGGAATGAATTCAATGGGAGTTCCTCCGTAAAAGCCATTTCCCAAAGCAAACAATGTATCCGTGATACCATTGTGAGAAACTGTAACCAACGCATCAGTCACAGCGATTTGATCCAGCACTTCCTGAGGGTCACTATCATCGCTTGCGTCCAGCGCGCCGAATGATTTGGTAAGAAGAACAACCAATGACTCATCCGGAATGATCTGTGAAGAAACCACGATCTTTGGTTTGACCCGTGGAAGACCATCGACTTCAAGCGGATCAGGCAAACAGGAAAACATCATCAGCGACATACCTATCGCCACACCCAAACCCTTCACTATTTCTATTCCTTTGAACTTCATAACCGAAAACCATAACTGATGAAAGGAAGCAGCCCGAAAAGCCCCGGCTGAACATAACGCAACGACCCATCGGTCTCGTCCTGTTCGATGTTTATTCCCACCGGGTTTGCCCTGTTGTATGCGTTGTATACTCCTGCGAACCAATGCCACTGAAACTTTCGTCCAGGTTTACTCCTGAACTTGATCCCCGCATCAAGGCGGTGTGAATCCGATAACTTCACTGCATTGATCTCCGAATACAGTGGGATCAGCTCAACGCCTGTTAGCGATGGGGCTGCCACAACGTACTGTCCAATCACAGGAGTGAACCGCGCACCGGAAATAAACTCAAACACCGAAGAGACAGACCATCGTTTGTTGATCGCGTATTGCATCACAATGGCGCCGTTGTGCCTTCTATCGTAACGTGCCGGAAACCAATCAGGGCCAATGTCATTGAAACGTCTCCACGACCACGAGAGTGTATAACTTATCCACCCGGTAAACTTTCCCGCTTCTTTCCTTAGAAGGAATTCAACGCCATAGGCCTTGCCATCTCCCTGGATCAGCTTTGATTCAAAATCGTTGTTGAAGAAAAGGTTTGTACCCTCTTCGTACCCGATCAGATCACTCATGGTTTTATAATATCCTTCCACCGAAAGAAGAAAACCATTCTTCCAGGTTCGTTGCCACGCCATGGCTACCTGATGCGAGGCTTGAGGACGAATACTGTCTGTGACCGGATACCAGATGTCGGTGGGGGCGCTTACCGCGGAATTGGAAATGCGGTGAATGTATTGACCCATCCGCGAGTAGCTTAACTTCACAGCCTGTCTGTCGGTGATCGCGTATCGCGCTGAAAAGCGGGGTTCCGCTATATGGTAACGCCTGTTCCGAAGTAACGCACCCGACAGACGCAACCCTGCGTTCACGGTGAGCTTATCAATGATTTGTGTTTCATACTGCGCATGAAGAGCCAGCTCATTGGTAACCTTCGAAGTGGTCGTGCTGCTCTCAATGAATTCCGCAAAGTTACCAGTGGAGTTAATTACGTTCGGACTCACCGCATGGCGCACCCAATCGATACCTCCCTGAAAGAATGAATTTCCTGACAATGAATCCTTCCGGAATGAAAGACTCGCTCCGAAATCTTCGATATCGGATAAAGCAGCAAGCTCATTCTCTTCGAAGGCATTCCTGATATCGTACCTGTATTCTGTTCGAAAACCAGAGAGCACACCGCTTACGTTGCCGCCAAGATTTCTTGCCCAGCGAACTGACTGACTGTTGTTCCCCGAAGTAAACCGGGTAAGAAAACCGTCGCCGTCATTGTTCCTGTCACGAAAAAGATCCAGCACATCTTCACCACCATAATGCGACAATTCTATCTCGTCATTTTGTGAAGGCTTTAACAATAGCTTTCCATTGAAGTCATAAAAGAAATAAGGCAACTCTTCTCCAATGGCTTTCACAACCTGATCGATATACGTTCGCCTTCCAGAAAGCCAAATTGATGACTTGTCTTTCAGGATGGGTTGCTCAATCATCAGCCGTGAAGCGATGAGGCCGATGTCTCCGGACACTTTAGTTCGTGAAGGAAACGCCGAGACAGATCGTATATCCAGAATCGAAGAGAGCCTTCCTCCGTAATGCGCGGGGAACCCGCCGTTGATAGCCTCTACTTTCGAAAGTATGTCGGGGTTAAACACCGAGAGAAATCCAAATAAGTGCGATGTATTGTAGATGGGCGCGCCATCCAGCAATACAAGATTCTGATCGGCGGCGCCTCCACGAACAAACAAATCAGATGTGCCCTCCACGCCTCTCACTGTCCCGGGAAGAAGCTGCAATGTTTTGATCACATCAGCTTCCCCACCCAAAACAGGAATGGAGCTTATATCGTCCTTGCTCAAAACATAAGTGCTTGTCCTGTTTTGTTCGAACATCTCCTTCTGGAGTTCTCTCGCTCCGGTGACCGTCACTTCGTCGAGCTGATTCACATCCGGAGTTAGTGATATATTAAGATTTAAGTCCGAATCCAAAGTAACAGTACGCCTGTAAAGCTGATATCCCACGAACGAAACCTGGACCTCTTTCTGTCCGCGTGACAACACAATCGAGAACCTGCCACCTTCATCCGTTGCAGTTCTCAAGGAGTCTGGAAGAACAAAGATATGTGCATAGGGCATGTCGCCGCCGGACGCATCGGTAATGCGACCACTCAATGTGGCCTGGGCGCACAATGCCGGAGAGATCACACTTAAAACCAGAAACAGCCAGCCCCTCATGAAAACAAGTTAGTGATTCTGCTCTGAAGAATACATGAAATTGTTATAACATGAATAGCCGCCTCACGTGGGTTGATGTGAATTATACGAGCGGTAATTGGTTCACTCCTTTGCAGTTGTAAAATAGCATACTCTAAACCCACCTATGAAAACGACACTTCTCCTCCTGCTGACAGCCTTGTGTATGTCTGGTTATACTCAGTCCAGCGATCCGGTTTTTGATGCTTATGCGGACATCGGAAACCCTAAGGTGAAAGGATCGGTATCTTACGAGCAAGCTTCTCAGACTTATACAATCAAAGGCGGCGGATACAACATCTGGTTCAATCGTGATGAATTTCAGTTTGCGCATAAGAAGATTGATGGTGATTTCATATTGACCGCGAATGTCGAACTTATCGGCGCAGGCACTGATCCTCATCGCAAGATAGGATGGATGATTCGCGGAACCCTTGAAGAAGACGCCGCGCATGCTTCTGCAGTCCTTCATGGCGATGGTCTGACCGTTCTTCAGTGGCGCACTATGCGAGGTGCTTACATGCGCGACCCTGAGGACGAAATCTTCGCGCCCAAAAGAAACTACACCATCCTTCAACTGGAACGTAAAGGAAAGACAATCATTATGCGGGGCGCACATCCAGGGGAACCGTTGCAGGTGATCGGCAAGACTGAAAATGTTGTACTTCCCAATGAAGTGTTCGCAGGGCTTTTCGTTTGTTCGCACAACGCTGACGTGATGGAGCAAGGTCGTGCGTGGAATGTGCGTATAGACAAACCGGTACCCGATAGCTACAATCCGAATCGAGAAGGATGGATCGGCTGCAGGATGGAAATTATGAATGTATTCGACGGAAAAAGAAAAGTCATTCGTGAATCGAAAGGAAGATTTGAAGCGCCGAACTGGATGCCGGATGGGAAACGACTCCTGTTCAATGAAAATGGATCGCTTTATACGATACCTGTCGAAGGTGGAGAACCGACGAAGATTAATACAGGCGTTGCAAACAGAAACAACAACGACCACGGTATCTCGTTCGACGGAAAGATGCTTGCCATTAGTCATCATCGCGACGGACTTCCAGGAGGTGGCTCTACGGTATATGTTCTTCCTGTTACAGGTGGAGAACCGAAGATGGTCACAGATAAAACACCGTCATACTGGCATGGGTGGAATCCGAATGGAAAAGAAGTCGTGTATGTTGCACAGCGTGACGGAAAGTCTTACAACATCTATAAGAAAAATATCAATGGCGGTGACGAGATCCAGGTTACCAATTTTCAGGGAAGTCATGTTGACGGGCCGGAATATTCACCTGATGGAAAATGGATCTATTACAACGGCAATCAGTCCGGCACAATGCAACTGTGGCGCATGAAACCTGACGGATCAGGCAGGGAACAACTTACGTTTGACGAATGCAACAATTGGTTTCCTCACATCTCGCCAGACGGAAAATGGATCGCGTACATCTCCTTCCCTCCCGATATACCGGTAGACGACCATCCTTCTTACAAGAGAGTGACCTTACGGTTGATGCCGGTGTCGGGTGGCGCGCCAAGGGTTATTGCCTATCTCTACGGAGGACAGGGTACAATCAATGTTCCGAGCTGGTCCCCCGATAGCAAGCATATCGCATTTGTGAGCAACTCCCAAAAGTTTAAGGATTGACAATCTGTCGGCCAATCCGCCAGACTGCGGGTCTGCTTGTTAGGTGTGTTGTTAGTACGATGTCTGTCTTGCTCTTTTATTGCGACACTGAGTTTTCCTGGGTCTCCGCGACGATCACATTCCTGTCAATAAGGGAAAAGTTTCTTTCAAATATTACATGTGAGCAAAAAGCAATGTGAGCAGCCGCCGACAGCCGCTATAATTTGCGATCTTTTCCTTTTATAAATCGAGATGATCATTCGCAAAATATACCTCGTTGCTCTAATCCTTTGCCCGTCCATTCTTTCATTGGGGCAGAGCATGCAGGACCTCATGACCCAGGGTGACAGGTTCTACGGAAAAAAGGATTACAAGAAAGCGCTTGAACTGTACTTCGGCGCGCTTGATATAAACCCTGATGACGCATCCCTCAACCTGAAGATCGGACTTTCATATCTCTATTCGGAGACCAAGTCGAAAGCAGCGAAATACATCAGCAAAGCTTACCGACTCAATCCGAACATCAATGACGAAATAGATTATCACCTTGGTGTCGCGTTTCAGAACACGAACGAATTCACGAAAGCTATTGAACACTTCAACCAATTCAAAAAGAAAAAGAGTGGCCTCGCAGCCATTGCCGATAAGAAGATCTCCGAATGTAAAATTGCAGACTCTCTGTCGCAGTATGAACTGAATGTGATCATCGAGAACATGGGACCAGGCATCAACACCCCGCTGCATGAATACGCACCGATTATCTCCTCCGATGGAAGCATGCTGATCTTCACGTCGAACCGGACTGATGACCTCAAAGCTATCCGCGACCGTACCAATTACGAAGACATCTATGTCACCAATCGCGTCGCGCAAAGCTGGAACGCGCCAAAGAAGATCAGCTCCAACATCAATCAGAAATACAACGACGCGGCGGCATCGCTATCGCCGGACGGAAAGACGTTGTTCCTTTACTATGAAGAAGGGAACGGTGACATCTACATTTCAAGGCTCGAAGGAGGAGATTGGTCTACGCCAAAAGCATTGAACAAAAACATTAACACTTCCATGTATTGGGAGACCAGCGCAAGTATGAGTGCTGATGGAAAGAAACTTTACTTCGCCAGTAATCGTCCTGGTGGAATTGGCGAGCTCGACCTTTATGTGAGTGAGCTAACAGGTAGTGGCGACTGGGGTAAGGCCACGAATCTTGGTCCGCTGATCAACACTCCTGAGAATGAAGACGCGCCATTCATTCACCCTGACGGTGTAACCTTATACTTTTCTTCCGATGGCCACCCGAACCTTGGTAACTCCGACATCTTCGTAAGTGAGTTCAAGAATGGAAAATGGAACAAACCAGAAAACCTCGGATGGCCGATCAACACCTGGGAGTACGACGGTTTCTTCACCATCTCTGCTGACAAAAAGAAAGGATACTATTCGACAATGAAGGAAGGTGGGCTGGGAGAGACTGACATCTACTCCATCACTTTCCTCGAACCAAAGTATAAGCCGAAACCAAAACCGGTTGTCGTCGCGGAGCAGCCTAAGCCACAGAAGCCCAGGAACACCGACTTCGTGGATCAGATGCTGCAGACCAGTCGCGCCAAGAAAGTCGTAACCATTCTGAAAGGAAAGGTAATCGATGAGAACACTGCCCAGCCTCTCGGCGCAACGATCTCGCTGGTGGACAACGAAACGAAAAAGGTGCTGGCCAAGATCACGACAGATCCTGCCAATGGGGATTTCGAATTGATCATCCCTCACGGTGGTAACTACGGTGTGGCTACTGAACGCGAAGGATACCTATTCAACTCGATGAACTTCAGTCTTCCGAAGTTCGCCGAATACCAGGAGATCGACACGCATATTATTATGGCCCGCGCAGAGGTGGGATCGAAAGTCATTCTGAAAAACATTTTCTTCGATGTTGGCAAATCCGATCTTAAGAACGAGTCTATTGCCGAGGTGGAGAAGATCCAGGAGCTTCTTGTCGCAAACCCGACGCTCAAGGTTCAGATCAACGGGCATACGGATAACACGGGCAATGCAGCTTCCAACAAAGCATTGTCCCTGAAGCGCGCTTCGTCTGTGGTGGACTACCTTGTGTCGCATGGCGTTGATACGGCGAGGTTGTCTGCGAAGGGATATGGATCGGAGAGGCCGATTGTTTCGAATGATGATGAGTCTGGGGGGCGGGAGATTAACAGGAGGACGGAGATAGAGATTATCCAGTCGAGGTAGGGGGCGCCTGGCGGCGCCGTAGCAGGTAGCAGGTGGCAAGTAACAGCCGTGACGGGTCGGCCGGTCAGCCTGTCGGCTGGACAGCCGGTCAAGGCAAACTAGATATGTGAAGCCGGTGCTCTTCTGAGATGCGGTAGCAAGGAGTGAAGGGGCTCTGTAGCAGGTAGCAGGTAGCAGGTAACAGCCGTAGCAGGTCGGCCAGTCAGCCTGTCGGCTGGACAGCCGGTTAGGCGTCCCTAAACGATGAGGCCAGTTGCTCTTCTGGCAAGATGTGGCCTTGACCTACCATATTATTTCAATACAACCTTCGCGATGTAAATTTTACCCGCGGACGTGGTCATTCTGAGGTAGTAGAAACCGCGGGCAAAATGACTTACGTTGAGGAGGTGGTTGCCGGCGGTCAGAGACATTTCTTCTACGTTGGCGCCGGTGGCGTCGTGCAATCTTATCAGGCCTGGTTCGCGGAGTTGAATACGCAACTCATCCACGGCGGGATTGGGATGGACGTCGATCGAGCCAATTCCCCTCTCTATTCCCATGACTGGAACAATAGAAATAATAAATGTCTTCGTGATTTCAAACTCGCCGTCAGATACCTGTACCGTTATGGTTGCAGTACCTGTGCCTTCACCTACAGAGGGAATGTTGATAAACACCTGGTCAGCGACCTGTACGTCAATATCGTCATTGGATATGAGCGCTTGATTGTCTGAAGTAGCCGTGATCGTGAGCTCATCCGCAGTATGATCGGGATCAGACACAGGAATAACGACAGGGCCAATCGATTCGCCAATGACAAACTCAAGGGCCGGCATAAACTGAATCACCGGCGCATCATTGACAGGAGAAACAGTAACGAGGAACTCATGTGTATAGACGTCTATCCCGTCCGTTGCGGTCAGTATAAAATACTCAGAGCCTTCGGCGTCCTGAATAGCCGTAAATTCTACTAAGCCGGTGTTCTCGTCGACGGAAACATTTACGAGCCCCGAAGCACTTGGTTCGATAGAGAACTGAACAATCTGGTCATTCTCATTCTCAGGCCACATTGGCAAAGGAGCATTGTAGGCAGGACCAACAAAATCTTCTACCAGGTCAACCGTTTCTGTGAAGAAGAACGCGGGAAGGTCATTTACAGGTGTCACCGTAATGGTAAGGATAGACGCCGATGCACTGAAGTCTTTGCCGTCGGACACACGAAACTGAACAGACACTTCGCCAAACATGTCCCACTCCGGAGTAAAGGTGAGCAGACCCAGATCCTGGGAAGGGATCACCTGGTCGATGTCCACGTTCGTTCCATTGAAAGACAAGAAACCCGAAGCGGGCAGAGACTCAATCCTCACAGAGGCAACCTCGTCAGAGAGATCACCATCAATAAAGTAAGGCGAGAATACATCATCAGAAAAAACGAAATCAGTATCCTCCTGAGTCTCCACGGAAATATCAGAAGACGAAGGCACAAAGTTAGAGACAGCGGAAGCAATGAGTGTATAGGCGGACCCGCCGTACTTGTTGGTTGCACGAACACGATATTCATAGTACGTACCTGCCGTTACCGACACATCATTATAGGACACTCTGCCACCGGGAAGAGTAGCCAGCACAGTGAATGCGGGATCCCCGGGCTGCTTCCTTTCTACGACATAGTTACTTTCGTATTTGGTACGATCCGTCCAGGTGAGAGAGATCTGCGACGAAGAGACAGACGTTGCCACAAGGTTCGATGGCGACTGCGGTATTACGATGGCCAGCGAGTCGAAGCCCGAAGAGCCAAGAGAGTTTGACGCATAAATCCTGTAGTAGTACATCCGCTCCGGGAGAAACGCGGCGGTATGAATATACTCCGACGCGTTAGCCGGCAACGTGGCAAGAGGAGTATAGTTATCCGGTGTCTCCTCCGACTTATGGATCACGTAGTTTTCTTCCTCGAGAGAATTGTCGGACCAGAGCAACCTGAAGTTGTTAAGATCCACGATCTGGGAAGTGATCGCCTGCGGACCTTTCAGATAATAAAAGTTCTTCTCCGCGGAGAATTCCGAACCTAGCAGACCACCATCTACGGTTTGTACGGACCAGTATAGTTCACCTTCCGGAATATTTCTCACCAGAAGCTTTCTTCCCTTTCCGTTCGGGGGGGAAGGATGCGTCAGATCTCCGGTAGTTGTATTGGACGGAGGCACAACGATGTCCCTGCCCGCGCTACGCAGGTGGACGTTGTAAGAAAGTCCGCCTACGGGGGTCTCGGCATCCGACCCCTCACCCCACTCCAGGATCAGCTGACTCCTGAATTTACCAGACTCTTCCAGGGACGCATCATCCGGAGCGAGAGGCCTGGTATTTACAGCATTTGATCCTGAGGAGGAATTGTTCCTAAGAATACCACTGATAGGTGATGTGGCGGAATGTCCGACGTACGCGAGATCGACATCGCCGTCATTGTCGTAATCGGCTGCGGAGACTGAGCAATCAGAGATTCCTTCACCTGAGAAAGCTTCTGCAAATCCGCTTCCGGTATTGCGCATCACCTTGAAGATATAATTCGTTTGGTTCGTGGCTACACTCCGGCCAGACAGAATAAGATCGGTAAGACCATCATTGTCTACGTCAGCCCATTGTGTTCCGCCGTGCCAGTTCTCCCCCACAGTAGGCAGAACGATGTCGGTGCGCGTCTTCCATGAAGTGTTTTGATTTTCGAATAGAGTTGTGAAGATGAAGAAGTTTCCGTTGCCTTGTTCAGGACCACTCTGAATGACATCCATGTCGCCGTCATTGTCGAAGTCGGTCCATTTGATATCACCGTTGAAGATGTTCTTCAGCTTGAGGCTGGTATCGGTTCTGAAAGTAAGATCGCCGTTGTTGATATGCAGTGTACTTCTTCCCTGGTTGTTGTCTCTGAAGCCGGAGATGATCACATCAATATACCCGTCGTTGTTTGCATCTGCCCATTCGATGGCGCATTGGTAACATGCGGGGAGGCCTGTTGACGAGAGTGGAGTAAACGTGCCTGCATCGTTCCTATAAACCAGGGTTTTCACAGCCACAGGATTAACCGCTTCATCCTGGCCTGCGATGACGAAGTCGAGGTCTTTGTCGTTATCGATGTCGAACCATGAAGCGGTCGCGTTCGTTAGGCCAGTGAATGATTGAACCGGCACAAATAAGAAAGTGCCGTCGTTGCGATATAGGG
>JAEYXN010000238.1 GCA_023431285.1 Bacteroidota bacterium | reverse complement strand
TGTCGGATTGGGGTTGCTTTTCTCCAACGATCAGATCGGAGTCCACAGCGACAACAGCCTGTATTTTATGTACGCTTATAAGATTCCCCTTTCCAACAGAAAAAACCCCGCAGTACTTTCCATGGGTGTACAAGGAGGGTTTAATAGTTTGAAGTCGGATTATTTTAAGACAAATCCGAAAGACGGAATGGAAGTTGGCGCCCTGTCTAAATTCAATCCGAATTTCGGGGCCGGCGTTTTTTACCGCAGCAAAGAATTGTTTGCAGGTTTCTCGGTTCCATACATTATCAACAACAGAACGATTGACGTCATTGATGACGAACTCGCCAAACTGATCACCCCCGCAGGAACTCAGGAACGCTACTATTACCTGATGGCAGGAACAACCCGAAGGCTATCTGAACAGGTAAAGATCTCCCCTTCTACCCTGATCCGTATTCAGGAAAATGCTCCGCTCAGTTTCGATCTAAATACCATGTTTATTCTGTACGATGTAGTGAGCTTAGGCGGATCTTATCGCCTGGGAGATTCCTTTATCGCACTGTTTGAGCTAAAGATCAATGATAACTTCCACGTTGGTTATGCCTACGACGTGACCACTTCCGATATCCGACTGTACTCAAACGGTACCCACGAGATCATGGTCAACTATAGGATTAAAATCCCAAAACTCCACAGAGGAATAGAATGTCCTTCGTACTGGTAGCGTGACGGTCAGATAAAGCTAGAACAGCTTCGCGGCCATGACGATCTCTTTCGTCACATGATAGAATTCTTTGTGAATATTGAACGGAGCGTCGCTGTTGCTGTTCTTCTTTTCATACGTACCATCCTCATTCATACGATACGCATTTACATTGTCCATGAGGTTGTAGCGGAGATTATTAATCGCCTGCTTCTTAAGAATATCTTCCTCAAGGAGGAAGAGCGATTCAATCCGGCGGTCAAAGCTTCGCACCATGGCGTCGGCACTTCCAATATACACCTTCGGAAGACCGCCGTTATGAAAGTAATAAATGCGCGAATGCTCAAGGTATTCTCCGACCACAGAAATCACTTCAATATTCTCACTAAGCCCCTTCCGTCCCGGACGTAGACTACACATTCCACGCACAATCAATTTGACAGGAACACCAGCCTGTGACGCAGCATACAACTCATCAATAAACTCCTTATCCTGAAGAGAATTCAGTTTTATCACAATCCCGGATTCAATCCCGTTCTTCGCGTTCTCCGCCTCCCGCTTTACAAGATTGCAAAGCTGAATCCGCATATCACGTGGAGATGTGATCAGATTACGATATGCAAAAGGTTGCGAATGACCGGTGATGACATTGAAGAACTCCGATACATCATTCGCATATATCTCTCGGGTCGTCAGAAGACCAATATCAACATAAAGCCGCGACGTTGATTCATTGTAGTTCCCGCTGGAAAGGTGAACATATCTGAACACACGATCCCCGTCTTCTTTACGTACGATAAGCAATAGCTTGGTGTGCGTCTTAAGACTGCTCACACCGTAGATAACAAAGCATCCCGCCTTCTGCAGGCGTTGCGCTTCACGAAGGTTGTTCTCTTCATCAAATCTTGCTTTCACCTCAAAAAGAACAGCTACGTGTTTTCCGTTCTCCGCGGCCTTAAGCAACGCAGCGGTTACACGCGATTCCTTTGCAACACGGTATATCGTAATCTTAATAGACAAAACATAAGGATCATCAGCGGCCTTCTCCAGCAACTCCAGCACCGGTTCCATCGAATTGTATGGATGGTGAAGAAGAATATCACGCTCCTTCAGAACTTCGAAAAGATCGCGCGTACCTTGTTCAGGAAAATTCAAAGGTTTAATCGGCTCCGGCAATACTGCGCGGCGACTCTTGAATTCCTTATGACTAACAATCTGATTAAGACCCGTAAAATCGATCAGACTATGAGTCGGAACATAAAAAACATTGAACTCATCCAGATCCCAGCTGATCTTTAAAAGACGCATCATCCAGGGATCAGGATTCTCCTCTACCTCCATCCGCACAACCCTTCCTGTCCGGCGTGTCTTCAACTTCCGCTTGAGATCCTCAAGAAAGTTGGATTCAATATCTTCACTTTCCTCCAGTGTAAAATCTCCATTCCTGTTGATCCTGAAAAGATTGGTACTGGTGATCTCTACGTTCCTGAAAAGATTATGAATGTTATTGCGAATGACCTCCTCCAGAGGAACAAAGTAAATCATGTCAGGTGTCGCAATCTCGAAGAACCGCGGAAGATTCTGCGGAACCTGAATGAACGATACCTTCTGTTGATTCGCGCCTTCAGTCGGATTCTTCGTCACCACCCCGAACAACAACCTGTTATTCATTAAGGTTGGGAACGTGTGATAGTTATCGAAAACCATCGGCGTGAGCATCGGAAAAATGATGCGATTGAAATATTCGTTGACCTTCTGGGTGTTCTCAACGGACAGCTCATCGTATTCACAGATGGTAAAACCATTCTGCTGAAACAACGGCTTAAGCTCCTGAACAAAGAAACTTGTCTGTTCCTTGCAGAAAGTCTGCATCTCCGTGAGCAATAGTTTCCGGAAAGGCTCCTCGCGAAGACCATTGTAATCAAAACGGAGTTTTCCGTAGTCGAGGTAGTTGTAAAGACTTCCGAGCCTGATCGTACAGAACTCATCAAGATTGGACGACGTGATAGCAAGAAACTTTAGCCTGTCAAAAACACTGCGCTCCTTCTTCTTCGCCTGATCAAGAACACGGTAGTTAAACTTCAGCCAGCTCAAGTCCCGGCTGATATAATTACTCTCCTCGATCTGCTGATAAAGTCGTTCCGCAGATGTGGCTAAATCGTCCATAAATGCCCTCCCAAAAATTAAATGTCGATACGCGCGTATTTCGCGTTCTTCTCAATAAAATCACGACGCGGAGCAACCTCATCGCCCATGAGCATCGAGAAAAGGTGATCGGCCTCTGCGGCAGACTCGATACTCACCTGTTTCAATGATCGCTTGGAAGGATCCATCGTTGTCGTCCAAAGCTGTTCAGGATTCATTTCACCCAAACCTTTATATCGCTGCACATTCACAGAGTCTTCTTTTCCTCCGCCAAGCTCTTTCACGATCGCCTCGCGCTCCTCTTCAGTCCAGCAATACCGTTCTTCTCTTCCCTTCTTCACAAGGTAAAGGGGTGGCAACGCGATGTACACATAACCATTCTCAATAAGATCCTTCATGTAACGGAAGAAGAACGTAAGGATGAGCGTACGAATATGGCTTCCATCCACATCGGCATCGGTCATGATGATGACCTTATGATACCGAAGCTTCGTCATGTTCAATCCCTTCTCATCGTCCGCTGTTCCAAAGCTGACACCGAGGGCCGTAATAATATTCTTGATCTCTTCGTTTTCGTAAATCTTGTGCTCCTGCGCCTTCTCAACATTAAGAATCTTTCCTCTCAAAGGAAGGATCGCCTGAAAATTTCTGTCGCGTCCTTGTTTCGCAGATCCACCCGCAGAGTCCCCTTCCACAAGGTACAGCTCGCAAATACCAGGATCACTACTGCTACAGTCAGCAAGTTTGCCAGGAAGACCTGTTCCAGTAAGAACGTTCTTTCTCTGCACCATCTCACGCGCCTTCCTTGCCGCATATCGTGCCTGCGCCGCGAGTATAACTTTATTGACAATCAGTTTCGCTTCCCGAGGATGCTCTTCCAGGTAAGTGTTCAATACTTCTCCCACCGCTTTATCTACAGCACCCATCGCATCAGAGTTGCCAAGCTTGGTCTTAGTCTGCCCCTCAAACTGAGGCTCAGCAACCTTCACTGAAATCACTGCTGTAAGTCCTTCGCGGAAGTCATCACCGCTGATATCAATCTTTACTTTCTCAAGAAGCCCTGACTTATCTGCATAATCTTTCAACGTACGAGTCAATGCACGACGGAATCCTGCTACGTGAGTACCGCCTTCATGCGTATTGATATTATTGACATATGATACCAGGTTCTCACTGAACGATGTATTATAACTAAGAGCTACCTGAACCGGTATTTCTGAACGGTCATTTTCAATGTAGATAGGACTCGCGATCAGCTTCTCCCTTGTCGCATCGATGTACTCGACAAATTCGCGCAGTCCGCCTTCCGACAAAAACTCGTCACCACGAACCTCACCCTTCTCATCTTTCTCTCGCTCATCACGTAAAAGTATCCGGATACCAGGATTCAGGAATGCGAGCTCGCGCAACCTGGAGGCTACCGTATCATAATTGTAGACAGAAACTGAAAAGATCTGCTTGTCCGGAAGAAAATGAACAGTGGTTCCGCGTAATTCCGATTCTCCAACAACACGAACTGCATACATTGGATTGCCGCGCTCATACTCCTGCTCAAACTTCTTCCCGTCGCGATGCACCGTTACGTGCAGATGTTCCGACAACGCGTTCACGCAGGAAACACCCACCCCGTGCAAACCACCGGAAACTTTATATGTATTCTTATCAAACTTGCCCCCGGCGTGAAGGACAGTCATAACAACCTCAAGGGCCGACCGCTTTTCCTTCTCATGCATATCAGTAGGAATACCACGGCCATTGTCCGAGACGGTGATAGAATTATCCTCGTTGATCGTCACGTTAATCGTATCGCAATAACCGGCCAATGCCTCGTCGATCGAGTTATCGACCACTTCCCAAACCAGGTGGTGGAGACCTTTCACACCCACATCTCCAATGTACATCGCAGGGCGTTTTCGAACTGCCTCCAGCCCTTCCAGAACCTGTATATTACTGGCCGAATATTCAGCCGGAACTTTTGGTCTTATTTCACTCATGTTGCTTTATTAGAACCGCCAAAAATAGTCTTTTTGCTAATACTAACAGTGTTTCAGACGCTTTAATTCGTAATTAAAACAACGCATTTTTTCACTGCAAAAATCCCTCTTAATCAAGGTCGATCCGGACCACGGAATTATTGTAAAAGTGTCGGAAGAAAGGGTGCGATGATAGTATCCGGCCCGGACTCTTGAGCCCCCGTTCGGTATTGCTCACATCAGCCAAATACCTTGGGCGTTTCCCCTTGCCAGCACTGAAGTCCCACGCGCCGGGGCCGCGCCTTCCGCTACAACTTTCCATCCTCCGCAGCCGCCATCGCGCATGCCCGCGCAGCTTCGGAGGATACGCACGGGCCATTTCGGTTTCCGCTGCAGTCGCTAACGCGGGTCACCACCACCTGGAACGTGCCGCCAAACCTTTGTGAGTACGCTTCCTGTCTTGATAGTTATACCCACTACCGCCCTAGAAGCCTGCCTCGGACTAGTCGCCATTCATAAGCTGCTCCCGGGCTTCCAGTAACTCTTTTTTCTGTTGCTTCGAAACAGTGGGATAATCAATATCGAGTGATCCGAGCTCCCGGTAAATAATGGAAGCCGTGGCAAGACGCGTAAACCATTTATCATCTGCAGGCACGATGAACCAAGGCGCATACTTCGTTGACGTCGCCGAAATCGCTTCCTCATACGCCCGATGATACTCATTCCAGTACCCACGTTCCCGGAGGTCGCCCAACTCAAACTTCCAGTTCTTTGCCGGATCGTCGATTCGCGAAAGGAGCCGTTTTCGCTGCTCCTTCTTCGACAAGTACAGAAAGAACTTCAAAATGATAGTTCCATTCTTCGCAAGGTTCTTCTCAAACCGGTTGATCTGCTTAAACCGGCTTTCCCAAAAATCATCCGTAATATCCTCCACAGTGTTGATCCCTGGAATATGCTCCTTCAGAATGTATTCCGGATGAACCCTCGTCACCAGCACATTCTCATAATGTGAACGGTTATGAATACCCATCTCGCCACGACCCGGAACCGTTAATGCGTGCCTCCACAAAAAATCGTGATCCAGCTCATGGGCCGTCGGAGTTTTGAAGCTATGAATCTTTACTCCCAACGGATTAACTCCTGACAGGATGTGCTTCACCGCGCCATCCTTTCCCGCCGCATCCATAGCCTGAAGTATAATGAGTACGCTA
>JAEYXN010000220.1 GCA_023431285.1 Bacteroidota bacterium | reverse complement strand
ATCAGTGGCACAATGAAAGGCGTTGAGATTGCCTGTGAGAAGTTAAGAGCGGCCGGTGCAAAGCGTGCTCTATTGCTCCAGGTAGGAGGAGCGTTCCATTCACCTTTGATGGAGCCTGCCCGTGAAGAACTTGCTGAGGCAATTGAGAATACAAAATTCAGTGCGCCGGTTTGTCCTGTCTATCAGAATGTGAATGCAGCGCCATCGTCGGATGTGAATGAGATTAAGAAAAATCTTATGGCCCAGCTGACAGCTCCGGTTCGCTGGACGCAATCTGTACAAAGTATGGTACGAGATGGTGCAACTACGTTTATCGAATGCGGGCCTGGAAAGGTGCTGCAAGGGCTAGTGAAAAAGATAGCTCCCGCAGTGGAAGCAGGAAGTCTTTGATCACGGAGTTACCTCTTCAACGCTGAGGGGATCAGGACATTCATCCAACAGTTGCTTTACAGTTTTGTCCAGACTTGGATGAACAAAGTCAGGGGCAATTTCGCAGAGCGGTACGAGAGTAAACCTTCTGAAAGGAATGTGTGGATGCGGTACCGTAAGCGTTTCGTGGGATAGAACGGTATCGTCGTAAAAAAGAACGTCGATATCAATAACCCGTTCACCCCATTTTTCAATTCTTCTACGTCCTAATTTCGATTCAACATCAAGACAAACACTCAGTAAGTCGTCAGGTTCCAACGGAGTGGCTATCTCCACAGCCTGGTTGAAGAAGTCACGTTGATCAGTATTCCCCCATGCTGCGGTACGGTATACTTTCGACTGTCGGACCAATTTTCCTGCTCGCTCGTCCAGCATTAGCCGTGCCTGATCAAGAAAACCCATTCTGTCACCCTGATTGCTGCCCAGAAGTAGAAAAACCTTTTTCATACTGTAATGATACGCCCCAACCCGCAGACTTACCTGAATGGTCGCACTATTTTTGGGCAATGGCCAAAACAGGCTGTCACAGCGGCTTCTGTCTTTTTATTTCGCATTTTGAATGACTATTTTTAAATCCAAATCTTAGCATTATGAATTTCTTCCGCAGTTTTATTGCTGCCTTTCTAGCGTTGGTTGCATTTAGCTTTTTAGGGGTCTTCTTTTTCATCATCATTTTATCAGCTCTGGGCTCCGAGAAAAAAGAGACGATAAGCGCCAAGTCAGTGCTTCAAATTAAGCTTGACGGGCGGATCCAGGAATTACAGGCGGATGATCCGCTCGAAGGTATTCCTCTTCCCGGCGTTGAATCAGGAAAGATTGGCGTTCTGCAACTGAAACAATCTATCGCGCACGCGAAAAATGACTCTAACATCGAAGGGATAGTCCTGGAGGCTGGCAGTGTCATGGCTGGATTCTCTACAATCGAAGAGATACGCACATCTCTTATCGATTTCCGGAAGAGCGGGAAATGGGTTGTCGCATACAATGAGGTTTATTCGGAAGGAGCTTACTACCTCGCTTCCGCGGCGGACAAGGTTTACATCCATCCCGAAGGAGAACTAGAATTCAATGGGTTGGCAATAGAGGTGTCGTTTTTCAAGCGCCTCCTGGATAAACTTGAAATAAAACCACAAGTGTTTCGTGTGGGTGAGTTCAAGAGTGCTGTAGAACCATTTCTTCTGGAAAAAATGAGCCCGGAAAGCGAACTTCAACTGAGTGAAATGGCAAACGCAATGAATCAGCATATGCTTTCGCGTATCAGTGAACAGCGCAAGATTCCCTTTGAAAAGCTGCGCGAGATATCCGATAATATGTTGGTGAGGAATGCCCGTACAGCCAAAGAGCTTGGTCTGGTGGATGAGTTGTTTTATGATGACCAATATCAGGATGACATCCGACAAAGGATTGGCATCAAGACTAAAGATAAAATTAGCTTTGTGAAGTACGGGAAATACAGGAAAACCGTTCCCGCGCAGAAACTAACGGACAGCGAAATTGCCGTGATTGTGGCTGATGGTAACATCGTTCCTGGAGAGAGCGAGGGGGATGGTGACGTTATCGCGGGGGAGACCTTCGTCGAAGAGATCCGAAAAGCCAGGGAGAAAGAAAAGGTGAAGGCTATTGTAATCCGGATCAACAGTCCCGGAGGAGAGTTCCGCGCCTCAGATATGATGTGGCGCGAGATTACACAAGCTGCGAAGGAGAAACCTGTGATCGCATCAATGTCTGACTATGCCGCGTCCGGCGGGTACTATATGGCGATGGGGTGTGATACGATTGTAGCACAGCCCAACACGATTACAGGCTCCATCGGAATTTTTTCTATGATACCCGATATGAGTGGATTTCTTGGCAATAAGCTTGGAGTCACTTTCGACGAAGTGAAGACTGGAAAATTCGGAGAGATATATACGGTAACACGGCCATTAACTGATGCTGAAAAAAACTTCTTGCAGCGAAATCTTGAAGATGGCTACCACACCTTTACATCGAAGGCTGCTGAAGGTAGAGGTATTCCGCAAGAGGAGATTCTCAAAATCGCCGGGGGGCGGGTTTGGACAGGAGGTCAGGCTAAGGAGAGAAGGCTAGTCGATGTGGAAGGAGGGTTCGATGACGCAGTTAAGATCGCTGCATCGAAAGCAGGAGTCGATAACTACCATCTCAGGTTCTATCCTAAACCGAAGAGTTTCTTCGAAGAATGGTTTTCACAGCAGAGTGCGGAAGCGAAGTCTGATGCAATGAAGTCAGAGCTTGGAGAGCTGTATCCTTACTATCTGCAGTTTCAGAACATTAGAACATATCAGGGAATGCAAGCGCGTTTCCCTTTTGAAATAACGATCCACTAAAGTACAAGCATTCACCAATGACCCCCATCAGAAACAACTGGACACGCGAGGAGATCGCAGCGATATTCGATCTTCCTGTGCTGGACCTTATGTATAGAGCCGCTACCGTTCACCGGGAATACCACGATCCAAATGAAGTGCAGGTTTGTACTTTGCTGAGTGTGAAGACCGGTGGCTGTCAGGAAGACTGCGCGTATTGTCCGCAAGCTGCCAGATACAATACCGATGTGAAGGTGCAGAAGCTAATGGAGGTAAACGAGGTAATGGAGAAGGCTATTGAAGCCAGGGAAAACGGGAGCACGCGGTTCTGTATGGGTGCAGCATGGCGTGAGGTGAGGAGCAACCGCGACTTCGACAAGGTTCTTGATATGGTGAAAGGTGTGAATGCTCTTGGACTAGAGGTATGCTGTACGTTGGGGATGCTATCTCCCGAACAGGCGTTGAAGCTCAAGGATGCCGGGCTTTACGCTTACAATCACAACCTCGATACAAGCGAAGAATTTTACGGAGATATCATCTCTACCAGAACATACGAAGACAGGCTCTCAACATTAGAAAACGTTCGCCAGGCGAAGATATCAGTCTGCTCGGGAGGTATCATCGGAATGGGAGAGAAGGTGGAGGACCGGATTGGAATGTTGCATACGCTGGCAACATTGCCGGAGCATCCGGAATCGGTGCCTGTTAATGCGTTAGTCCCCGTTGAAGGAACACCTCTCGAAGACCAGGAGAAAGTTTCTATCTGGGAGATGGTTCGCATGATTGCGACGGCCCGGATCATTATGCCGAGGGCAATGGTGCGATTGTCCGCAGGACGTGTGCGTATGACTCTTGAAGAGCAGGCACTATGCTTCTTGGCTGGTGCGAATAGCATCTTCGCTGGAGACAAGCTGCTCACAACGCCCAACCCAGGGGTTGTACAAGACAAAGAGATGTTCCAGGTGTTGCAACTGAAGCCCAGAATGTCACATAAGGAACCGATGGAAGAGGTTGAGCTGAGAAAGTAAGTCAGAGATACATCCCTGGTTTGAAATAATCAGATGTGCGCCTCAACCCGAGGTCGCTCGTCATTGATTCAGATAACCTACTACGGTGTCAGGTGGAAGTTTTAGTGATGGACGTTCAGCATTTCTGTAAGTCCGATCTGAAATTACAGCCTTCGATATCCGAGATAGAATCCGTGTTCTGTTTCGTAATAGATCACCATCATCTCATCTTTATTGAGCTTCGCTACGTCGATGAACTTCTTCAACGACTGAGGATTCGTAAGATTTCGTGCGATAACGTTAACTGGCTTTCCATTCAACTTGTGAATCGCGATGTAGCTCGTGGTCGCGTCGGAGATTTCCACCTGTCTTACGTTGGAGGTATGGATTGAATCTACTGGCTTAGTGGTCCATATTTTTGTCCACGAGTGCCATAGCGTATCGCTGGGTGTGTCGTTGGTATGGATCAGTTCGATGAATTTGATCTTGCTGAAGGGCACATCTTTGCGCAGCGCTGCTCTGATGGTAACCGGAAACTTCCCGGTGTAGATCAGGGGAACAACGTTTCCATCTATGGCGAGGACGTGCGCGAAATCCTGGGCATGGAGAATGGCAAGGCTATCGAAATGGGAGGAGATCATTCCCTGAAATTTTTTACGCATTAGTGCTTTTTCTTGAGCCAGTGAAGGCAGCGACGCGAGCACTAGTGCCGCGCAAATCAGGGCGATCCGTATCATGAAGGTTAGGCCTGGATAAACAGTAAGGGAAGATAGTGAAAAGATTTGACAGAATGGTGGAGGTGATTTATCCGTCGTAACGATGAAATCGGATTAGTTTAAATTCTTGAGCTAAAACCGTTATCCTAAATGTAAAATGTTTAAGGCGGATTTCGGATCACAATGTTTTGGCCCTGGTCGTGTTCGGTTTTCCAGATAGATTGGTTTCCACCTGGAAAGATTTCTTTTCGTTTGTTTATCTTAATCCTGGATTTTAGATTGATTCAGATCTGCCTTCAGAACGTATTTGTAAATATTAATTGAAGTTGTTTGCGATAAGTAAAATGAGAAGACTCTTGAAAGCGATTTTGATCGTTTGCGCTGTGCTATTTGGCGGTTTCGGCTTTGCTCAAAACTTGCAATTTCCCTCTGCAGAATGTTGTGATAATAAACGGGCCCTTCAAATAATAGAAAAAGCCCGGAGTTTCGGAAACAACAATCAGCTGGATAGTTGCCTGTACTGGGTAAAGAAAGCCAAATCAATGACAAGGGATTCCTCAATCCTTGTGACATGTTTTCGAATAGAAAGCCAGGTTCATATGCTAAGATCGGATATTGGAAATAGCCTGGCTGCGTCGATGATGGGCTTGCGACTACTAACCACCGACGCGAAATACTTTGATATTGTAAGGCTTCACAATGTGGCCGGAACCGCAAACATGTTTAACGGGCAATTTTCTGACGCGTTTGAACATTTTTACAACGCTTTATGGTTTGCGGAACGAACTAAAGATAATGATATAATTTTGTCGATTCTATCAAATCTTGGTGTGCTACATTACAAAATGTATGACAATGAAACTGCTTGCAAATTCTGGGAGGAGGCATTAACATACAATTCAAATCTGGAAAACAGAATTGGATGTAAAATGAATGTTGCCCTGGCGTCTGTGAATCTGGGCAGGTATGAGACGGCCAGTAACATTCTTAATGAATTAAGAGCTGAAGTTGATGAAATGAGGACTCTTAAATCGAGCTATTATTATACGTTTGGTACACTATATGATTCGTTGAACAGGATTGATTCAGCGCGATATTTTTTTCTAAAATCGCTTGAGCTATCAAAAGACAAGAACCACCGATTTGAGGCGGAAAGTATCTTATCTCTTAGCAGGTTGATGATCAAAGAAGGAAAGTATGATTCGGCTTCCATGATGCTTGCAAAAGCTGACCAATTGGCGAGAGAGCAGAGTTATGTAGATATTCTGTCGAGGACGACCCGCGCCCGCCATGCGCTCGCTATTCGTGGGAGTAACATCCGCGAGCTTCTGGAGGCGCAGGAACAAGTTGTCGGTATTTGGGATAAGTTCTACGGTGCAAATCTTTCAAGGATTTCCGCGATGCATAAAGCCAGGAAATTGCGGGAAGAATTTGAGAAGCGCAGGTCGATTTATCAGAGGCAGGGCACCGAGAATAAAAAGATTCAGGAATTGCAAAGTAGTTTTGGTGTCCTTATATCTGTTATTGGTGTGGCTGCGATGGTGACCGTGGTTTTGCTTATTTATTCTTACTCCATACAAAAGAGGAATGAGCGAAGTCTTTCCGGTATAGTGAAAATGCGAGTAAAATATCTTGACTCTCGTACGAAGGCTGTCGAGAAATTGCTGGAAGAAAAGGCAATTGTCGTTCAGAAGTGGGACTTTAAAAGCAGTGCGCTTATCAAGTGAACTGTGTCAATATAAAAAGCGTATGTTGTTTAATTCGCGTGATATGAACTGGCTCCCTGTGATATTGAGAAGTATCTATACCGTCTTATTCATTATTCTGAATTTCTCGGTATGTTGTGGGCAGCTCAACGATTCGCGGTATGGCAACTTCCAGTTTCCGAAAGATGGAAATCCGCTGGAGCTAATTGAGAAAGCCCGTACTCTTGTATACAAAGGAGACATGGATAGCTCTTTGACGCTATTAGGTAAAGCAAAGCAATTGACTGATGATTGCGTTGTCCGGGCGAGGTGTTATCGAATCGAAGGTCAGGTACACCTAAGACAATCAGAATATGCAAAGGTGGCTTGTTCCGCTTTTGCAGGACTTACTGAAACCGGGGAATGCTGTGGAAAGAGTGACCGTATTCTTCTGAGAAATTTATTAGGTGTGAGTTGCACCTATCGTGGCGAATATGCTGAAGCACTTAATCATTTTTTTGAAGCAATGATCGAAGCTGAGCGTGATAGTTTACGAGAGGAGTTAGCTCTTGTTATTTCCAACATTGGATTGAACTACTATAAGATGTACGATTATCAAACGGCGATTTCATATTGGGAGAAGGCTTTATTGCTCAATCACTTTTACGATGATGCACAGCTTATTCATCTTAATATCGCACTCTCCTTAATCTACTTGCGACGCTTTGAGGAGGCTGAAACAAAGTTGAAAAAAGTAATGGAAGGCGAAGATTCTCTCAATGAGGGGTCCAGTATGGTTTATTTCTATGCACTGGGTCTTCTGCATGAGTTTCAGAACTCTTTGGATAGTGCGAAAACCTCTTACCAGAGATCTCTTGCACTGGCAAGAAATAACGATCCGCGTTTTGTAGCAGAAAATCTTCTTTCGATCAGCAAGGTTACACCACATGATGGGCGAAAACAAATTAATATGTTAAATGAAGCTGCCGCGATCGCTAGTGCGCATAGCTTCGTAGATATCCTTTATAGGATTTACACAGAGCGCCTTGCCCTTGCCAAAAATCAAGGAGACGAGTTGGCAATTGTGACGGACCAGAACAAAATATTAACGTTATGGGATCACTATTACGGGCAGGGAGCCGCCCGCGTGTCGGCATCATACAAAGCGAAATTGTTAGAAGTTGACCTAGCAAAGAGAAAAGCGATAAATGCGGAATCGATTGGGTTAAGTACTCAATTGGAGGAAATGCAAGGGTACTACCGTTATTTGATGGTGATCCTGGCAGCCGGAACTTTCGTTATTTTAGGTTTGATTTTATCGAGTTTTCTCAGCAACAAGAAGCAGGCGCAAAGGCTTGAACGGATTGTCAGGCATCGCGTGTCTAAACTGGAAGAAAATGCAAAGAGAATCGACGCAATTCTTCAGGAAAGAGGTCGTCGAGTTGATTCGTATAAGAAAGTGTCATCTTCACGAAGTCTGTTCGTCGCAACCTAAGGGTCCGTTAGAGGCATGCCAGTTTTTTTTTACCCGCCACTAACTCACAGTCGACCCGGGATTCACTTCGTTCGAAGGTTGGATGAGCCTGAGTTTACCATTCTCATCTTCAGCCATTAAGATCATTCCCTGCGATTCAATGCCCATCATTTTTCGGGGCGCAAGATTGGCAATGATGGTGACCTGCTTTCCAATAAGTTCTTCCGGACTGTAATGCAAAGCAATTCCGCTCAGAATAGTGCGTTGATCCACGCCGGTATCTACTCTCAGTTTCAGAAGTTTGTTTGATTTCTCCATTTTTTCCGCCGATAGCACTGTGGCTATTCGCAGATCGAGCTTTGCGAAGTCGTCATAAACAATCTCACCTTTCAGAGCAGGAACTGGCTTGGCTGCTGAGGTCTCGGGCTTCGGTGCCTCTATTGGTTTTTTCAATCGTTCGATTTGCTTTGCAATATCTTCGTCTTCAACATTGCGATAAGTCAACTCCGCCGGGTTAAGTTGGTGGCCTTCAGGTATAGGCTCAATGAGTGTCTCTTTCTGCCAAAAAGTTTTCCAGTCTTTTTCTATGTCCTTGACATTAAGCTGCCTCTTGATACTTGCGGCTCCATCAGGAAGAAATGGTTCCGCAGCGATAGCAATGTTTCCTACTATTGTAATTGCATAGTTAAGGATAGCTCCGACGGCCTCCATATCCTCTTTTGCAAGTTTCCACGGTTCAGTATCCGCCAGGAATTTATTGCCAATCCTTGCAAGTTGCATCATCTGGAATTGCGCCTCGCGGAATCGGAAATTTTTTAATGCATCTGTCATCTGCCTGACCGCGACAATAAGATCTTCATGGGTCTTATTGTAAATTCCCAGCACATGGTTCCGACGGTCTGTTGTTCCGTCAAGTTCTTTCGCTGAAGGGACCTTACCATCAAAGTATTTCCATGTCAGTACCATCACACGGTTGACGAAGTTGCCCAGGATAGCAACCAGTTCACTGTTCACCTTTTGCTGATAGTCCTTCCAGGTGAAATCGGCATCTTTCGTTTCCGGAGAAATTGAGTTGAGCACATAACGCAGTTCATCTCGTCGACCCGGAAAATCGATAAGGTATTCATGCAGCCACACAGCGTGATTCCGTGAAGTGGAAATTTTATCGCCTTCGAGATTCAGGAATTCATTGGCAGGGACATTGTCGGGCAGGATAAAATCTCCCGCTGCCTTTAACATCGACGGGAAGATGATACAATGGAAAACAATGTTATCCTTTCCGATAAAATGAATAAGACGTGTCTCGGGATCTTTCCAGTATTTCTCCCAGTCGTTGGGAAGAAGTTCCTTGGTAGCAGAGATATAACCGATGGGTGCGTCGAACCAAACATAGAGTACTTTTCCCTTTGCGTCGGGTAGGGGTACCGGTATGCCCCAATCGAGATCACGCGTAATGGACCGGGGCTGTAATCCCTGATCTATCCAGGATTTGCATTGTCCGTATACATTGGTTTTCCAATCTTCGGCGTGGCCAATCACAAGCCACTCCTTCAGCCAGGTTTCAAACTTGTCGAGCGGGAAATACCAGTGCTTTGTGGGTTTTAACACAGGAGTGTTTCCAGAAACAGTAGACCGGGGGTTGATGAGCTGCTTTGGACTAAGGCTCGTACCACATTTCTCGCACTGGTCGCCATAAGCATTGGGGTTGCCGCAGTTCGGACAAGTTCCAATAATATAACGGTCAGCGAGGAAGATCCCTTCCTGCTCATCGAAATATTGGTCGGAGGTTTCCTCAAGGAACATGTCCTGATCATGAATCTTCAGGAAAAAATCCTGAGCAGTGCGGTAATGTGTCTCGTTTGACGTACGGGAATAAATATTAAAAGAGATTCCAAAGTCTTCGAATGACTTCTTCATCATGTTGTGATACTTGTCGACAAACTCGCGTGGGGACACACCGGCTTTCTTGGCACCAAGGGTGATGGCGACTCCGTTCTCATCAGAGCCACAAATAAATACGACGTCTTCCCCCTTCAGTCGAAGATACCGGACGTATGTGTCTGCTGGCAGGTATGCGCCGGCAATATGACCGATATGGAGGGGGCCGTTTGCATAGGGCAAAGCGGCGGTGACGGTGGTGCGTTTGAATTGTTTCATAGCGTGCGCAAATATGGGAAAAACGTATGAAGGTGCAAGGCTGAGCGGCTCCTCAACAGCCGTCATGAAACCATAGGTCGACTGGACAAACGATTTCCGTCATGAGAATGCTGATTTCCGGTGGGCTTTAACGCCTTGAAATGAAATTATAAGAAGGGGTTCGGCGTTGTGGAGAGAGGCGCGATTGATGAGGCAAACGAGCCGTGAAGAGTTTCTGCAGTAGGAGGCTGAGGAGGGAAGAGGACATAAAATTCTGTATAGCCTTCAGGGGTGGTGAGCAGTCCAACTTTTCCACCAATCTTGGAGGTGGCGGTCTTCACGATGTAAAGGCCGATACCGCCGATCTCTGAGCGTTCGCTGGCGCGGAAAAACATCTGGAACAGCTTTCCGGGATTTGACTCACTGATGCCGATACCATTGTCGATCACGCGTGCTTTAACACCTTCGGACGTTGCACTGATGTTGATCTCTACGAATGATTGTACGCGGTCGGATTCATTGTAAAACTTGATTGCGTTGTCGATCAGATTTTCCAAAACGATGCGTACCAATTCGCGGTCTGATTGAATGAAGACTTCAGGGGCGTCATCGATCTTTTTGCGGATTTCGATTTTTGCGGGAAGTCCTTTCTTACGTTCTAAAAGGATGATGTCATTAATGATCCGGTTGAAATCTATTCGGTTGAGCGAAAGCTTGGAGTTGTTGATCTGGTTAATGATGAGGAGGCGGGTAAGGATTGAGTTAAGTCGTTCCGCCGTTGAATCCAGCTTCCGCAGATAATCGAGAGCGACTTCATCGGTGACATCCATGAGTGCCACGTTACACATTCCTTTAAGCGATGCCAAAGGACCCCGGATATCGTGTGAAGTTTTATAGATGAAGTTATCGAGTTCGTCATTGACCTGTTTCAGTGAGATGTTGACACGCTCAAGGTCTGCGGTTTTTCTTTCAACTTCCCGGTCGAGGTCTTTGTTCTTGATCTCGAGAAGTTTATTCTGTTGCTGAATTGTTTCTTTTGCTTCAGAGAGCTGCGCGTTGACCTGCTTCGATACGCGGTTACTTCGTTGCAGCACCAGGATAAGCAGACCCGCAAGGATCGCGATGATTGCAATCGCTACATTGAGATAACGTTGTTGACGGATCACTGCCTGATTATCGGCGATGGTCTTTATGTTTTCACGTTCTGCAAATTGGGTTTGGACCTGGGCGATGTTTTCGATTAACCGTTCGCTATAAATGCTGTCCTTTAACTTAATATAGTGACTTTGGTAGTTCGCCGCTTGTTCGAAATTGGATTCTTTGTTGTACAGACCCGACAACTCTCTATATGCATCGATCAACGGCTGGTTATAGCCAGTTCCATCAGAGATTTTTTCAGCCAATAAGAAGGCATCTTCCGCTTCTTTATTACGGCCAAAATGTTTATGAATTCGCCCTAAGTAAATGAGATTTTCCGCTTGAAATCTTTTGTTTTGTTCTCGCTGTGCTGTTCGCAATGATGTCGTGAAATGTTTTTCAGCATCTTCAAAATAAGCCTGACCAAAAAATGACACTCCAAGGCCAAATTCGCCTTCGATAATGGCATCTGTCGAACAATTTACTTTACAAGCCTCCAATCCTTGCTGAATTGCTTTTTGAGCCAAATCAAACTGGCGAAGTTGATTGTAACATAAGCCGATATTGATGTAAAGTGTGTGGATGCCGTTCAAGTCTTTTGATTGGGTACGAAGATTTAGAGCACGTTTATAGAACTCTAATGCTTGTGGATAATTTTTTATCTTGAAATAGATTAGGCCAATATTATTCAAGCTTATGCTAATTTCAATGTCATCTCCAGCTCTCTCCCTTAGTAGTAAGGATTCGAAATTCACCTTTAGAGCATTGTCATAATCAGCTAGATAAGTGTATGTGATTGCCAAAGAATTCAAGAGGACCTTCAGTTCGTCCTGGAACGAATTTCTTTTCGCAATATCAATAAGATTCTTATACAACTTGGCTGCCTCCGTTAATCTCTCTAGTCGTCTAAGTGCAGAGGCCTTTACCTTTCCCGCGCGAACGATTCTTAGGCTATCCCCAACTTCATATGCTACGGTTTCCGATTCTGCTGAATATTTCAAGCTCTCCTGGCTCTGCTCCGACAATATTAGTTCATAAGCAATCTCATATAGCACATCACATCGCTCGATTTTATTGAGCGAGGTAAGAGTTGATCGCAGAGAATCGATTCTACTG
>JAEYXN010000202.1 GCA_023431285.1 Bacteroidota bacterium | reverse complement strand
GGCCTTGCACATATCGTAAACTGTGAGCGCAGCAACCGTTACCGCAGTCAGCGCTTCCATCTCCACTCCGGTTTTGCCTGTGGTTGCGACAACAGAGTGAATAAATATCCTGTCGCCTTCCACCTTGATATTAATCTTACAATCTTCAAGGGATAACGGGTGACAAAACGGAATAAGCTCACTTGTCTTCTTCGCACCCATTACTCCTGCAATGATCGCTGTCTGAAAGACGGGGCCTTTCTTTGTGTGGATCTCGTCATTAGTGAGATGACGTAAAATAAGCTGTCCAGGCCGTACGATGGCCCTTGCGTTTGCGCGACGAGACGTAACTTGCTTCGATGATACATCGACCATCTGCGGCTTTCCTTCTTGCGAAACGTGTGAAAATTCTTGATTACTCATGTATCTTGGCTACAGAAGAAACAAAGGTAGAAAATTTCATATGGTTACTGTTGAGGAAGCTTCCCGAATTATCTTGTCAAATCCCATCCGGTGTGCCACCGAGGTTATTCCGCTCCATGGATGTATCGGCAAGGTGCTGGCGGAGGAGATTGTAGCTGACCGGCCCTTCCCGCCATTTGACCGTGTATCAATGGACGGAATTGCAATCTCATTTGAAGCATATGCCAGAGGTGTACGCACCTTTCCGATTGAAGGAATTCAGGCTGCAGGACAACCTGCTCTAACACTCTCAGCTAAAGATTCATGTATCGAAGCGATGACTGGATCGATGCTTCCCGGAGGCACAGACACGGTTATCAGGTACGAAGATCTTACTATAGCCAATGGTCATGCTACTGTGAATGAGAATGTGGTGACGGGCCAGAATGTACACAAGACTGGTTTGGATGCTTCAAAATCACAGGTATTGTTGCATCATGGAATGATAATTTCATCCGCTGAAGTGGCCCTTCTTGCTTCCGTAGGAAAAGCCAACGTGACGGTTATGCTATACCCGTCTGCGGCAGTGATCTCTACCGGAGATGAACTTGTCGACGTGACTGAAACGCCTTTTCCACATCAGATACGCAAGTCAAACGTATTTGCCATTCAGGCGGGAATGAGACAAATGGGATGGGCCGCAGATGTCTTTCACATTCGCGACAATAAAGAAGATATTCAAAAGCAATTGAGCGCCCTCCTTTCAGAATATGATGTGCTTGTCCTTTCTGGCGGAGTATCAAGAGGAAAGTTTGATTTCGTCCCTGAAGTGCTGGGAACTCTTGGTGTAGTGAAACATTTTCATCAGGTCAGTCAGAGACCGGGAAAGCCCTTCTGGTTCGGAAGCACAGCCAGTGGAAAAACGGTTTTTGCCCTTCCTGGGAATCCGGTATCAACGTTCCTTTGTTTCTTTAAATATGTCAAACCCTGGATGCTGAAATCGGCGGGCGCTGATTTAGCTGTGAGTTATGCTTCGCTGGATAGTGATTTTTCTTTCGGACCCAGGATCACCTACTTTCTTCAGGTGAAAGTCAGAAACATAAACGGTGAACTTGTGGCCACTCCGGTAGCTGGAGGAGGCTCCGGAGATTTTGCAAATCTCAAAGATGTAACAGGGTTCATTGAACTCCCTGCAGAATCTTCTGAATTCAGGAAGGGCCAGATTTTTCCTTACATTCCTTTTCGACAATGACCGTATTGATTGCGGCCGATAAGTTCAAGGGAAGTCTTTCGGCTGACGAAGTTTGCATGGCTGTCGCCGAAGGTTTCGTCACCGCTCTGCCGGATGCGGTGATTAATCAGATTCCGCTCGCAGACGGCGGAGAGGGAACGGCGAAAATACTCACTGCTCTAAGTGGAGGTCGGATCGTTTCTTGTGATGCGCGGGATCCCCTCGGCCGAATAATCAAGGCCAGGTTTGGCATATCTCACAATGGTCAGGATGCTTTCATCGAAATGGCCGAAGCTTCAGGTCTGATGAAACTATCTGCTGATGAAAGAAATCCCGCGCATACCTCTACCGTTGGAACTGGTGACATGATCCGCGCAGCGCTGGACCTCGGAGTGCATCGTATCATTCTTGGTGTCGGCGGAAGCGCTACTCACGATGTGGGTGCAGGAATGGCAACGGCACTTGGCTATCGTTTCTCGGATTCTGATATGAATGAAGTTGTTCCAATTGGCAGAAACCTTTCGAAAATAAATGCCATTGGTTCGACATCGTGTGATAAACGCATCAACAATACGAGCTTTGTGGTCTTGTGTGATGTAAAAAATCCATTGTTGGGCGACGACGGATCAGCAAAGGTTTTCTCACCACAAAAAGGGGCGGATGCAGAGACCGTAAGAATCCTTGAGGAAGGGACCGCCGTGTTCGCCGCTGCCATAGAGCAATGGAGTCACCGCAATCTAAATTTCCCTGGCGCCGGTGCTGCCGGGGGATTAGGGGCAGGTGCCGTGGCATTTCTATCGGCGTCAATTGAGAGTGGTGCTGATTTCATTTCGGAATACGCCTCTCTTGAGGATCGCGTGAAAGAAGCAGACCTCGTTGTTTCAGGGGAAGGCAGGGCAGACAGTCAGACCCTGTCGGGGAAAGTAGTGTCTCGTGTAGCAACGCTCTGCAAGAAATATGGGAAGCCATTGTGGCTCGTAGCCGGCGTCAGTACACTTTCAGAGGTAGAGTTGGACAGCCTGGGTATCTCCCGTGTAATCGGATTGGTTAATCGCGGAGCGAGCCCCGAACATGCCATCGCCAATGCGAAAGCGCTCATAAAAATTCATATCGCCGAGGAAGCCCGCAAACTTCCCTTCTCCTGAATTCCAGGTACTAAGAAGCTTTTTAACTTTATTTGGATGGATTTGAAATCTGGGACCTATAAGTTTAACTTTGCCGCCCCGGTTTCATATTGCGGGCATCGCGATTGACGGATTCAACAAGCACATCTAAGGGAAGAATATGTTTGATAATTTAAGTCTTAAGCTCGAGAAGGCCTTTCAGAACCTGAAAGGACAGGGTAAGATCACCGAAATAAACGTTGCGTCGACGATAAAGGAAATCCGCAAAGCCCTTATCGATGCCGACGTCAACTATAAGGTCGCGAAGGAGGTTACTGATGAGATCAAGGAAAAGGCGATGGGCGAGGACGTGCTTACCGCAGTTTCTCCTGGCCAGTTACTGGTTAAAATAACCAACGACCAGCTTACAGACCTGATGGGTGGCCGTAGCGAGGATATCAGCCTCGAAGGCAATCCCGCGATCATTCTTATCGCAGGCCTGCAAGGTTCAGGAAAGACAACTTTCTCAGGCAAGCTCGCCAGTTACATTAAGAAACAGGGACGCAGCGTTTTGCTTGCGGCTTGTGATATCTATCGTCCCGCTGCGATCGATCAGCTTAAGGTGTTGGGCGGCCAGGTCGGTGTCGATGTCTATGCAGAACCTGAGAACAAGGATGCCGTAATGATTGCCCGCAACGCAATCGAGCAGGCCAGGAAAACCAATAGCCGCGTCCTGATCGTTGATACAGCCGGACGTCTTGCAGTGGACGAGCAGATGATGGATGAGATTGCCCGTCTGAAAGATGCGCTGAAACCGTCCGAAACGTTATTTGTGGTGGATTCAATGACCGGCCAGGATGCAGTAAACACTGCAAAGGCATTCAATGACCGCCTCGACTTCAACGGCGTAGTGCTTACGAAACTGGATGGCGATACGCGAGGTGGTGCGGCGCTTTCCATTCGCCGCGTTGTCGACAAGCCAATAAAGTTCATCAGCACAGGGGAGAAGATGGAGGCCATCGATCGGTTCTATCCGGATCGTATGGCAAGCAGGATCCTCGGAATGGGTGACGTTGTATCACTCGTAGAGAAAGCGCAACAAGTCTTCGATGAAGAAGAAGCAAAGCGTCTCAATAAGAAAATCCGCAAGAATCAGTTTGACTTCAACGACTTCCTTTCACAACTCGAGCAGGTGAAAAAGATGGGTAACATGAAAGATCTTCTTGGCATGATCCCTGGTGTTGGAAAGGCAATTAAGGATGTGGATATAGATGACAATTCTTTCAAGCCAATTGAAGCGATTATTCGTGCAATGACGCTGGAAGAGCGTGAGAATCCTGATATTATCAACGGAAGTCGCAAGACGCGAATTGCAAATGGAAGCGGAACCTCTATTCAGCAGGTGAACCAGCTTCTTAAGCAGTTCAGTGATATGCGGAAGATGATGAAAACCATGAATAAGATGGGGGGTGGAAAACGCGCACTGTCAGCGCTCAATCCATTCGGGAAGTAGTTTGTTAAGAATTTGTGAATGACTCAAACCAAAGTTGGGTTTCTGTCGTTTTAGATTTAGTTTTCAAATAATTAATCAAGTTTTAACGCCCCGTTCTTCAAGGGGTTTATATTAGCCAAGCAACTCAATAACCCTACACTATGAAAAGAATATCTATCCTTCTCGCCGTTCTCGCTTTCATTTTTGTGACCGAAAATACCTTTGCGCAAGAGAACAAGCCGCTGAGCCCTAAGGAAACTGTAAAAGGAAAAGCAGGATCGGCGAATGTGGAAATAGTATATAGCCGTCCCTCTTCCCGCGGACGTACCATGATTGGCGGTAATGAGCCTTTTGGTGAAGTGTGGAGAACCGGTGCAAACGAAGCTACTACCATCCAGTTCGATAAAGCGGTAAAGATTGAAGGAAAAGATCTCGCAGCTGGAAAATATGCGCTGTTCACAATTCCTGGCGAAAAAGAATGGACCATCATTTTTAACAAAGAGCACAAGCAGTGGGGTGCGTACAATTATAAGAAAGATGAAGACGCTCTTCGTGTAACCGTGCCAGCTGGGAAAGCGAAGAGTTTTGTTGAAACATTTACTATTGGTGTAGAGAATAACCAGGTAACTCTTGCGTGGGAAAACTCGCAAGTAGCCTTCAATGTGAAGTAATTAAACTGGAAGCACTTAATAAAAGCCGTGGTGATTCACCCGGCTTTTTTCATGCACTCGGATATCGGAAAAAATCACAGCCGGAAGTTTAGAGAAATCAATTCCGTTTCTAACTTGTAATAGACATTCGCCGGCATGCAAAAGATTCTGGGTCGCTATGATCGTGTTGACCTTCCTCAGTTAGGGCTGAAAAACATTCATGCTAAGATCGATACGGGAGCTTTTACGTCCAGCCTTCATTGCCACTCTGCAGCGATAATTGACGGGTCCCTCCAGTTCATTCTCCTCGACGAAGAACATCCTGAATTCACGGGCATGAAATTTATCTTTCCAGAGTTCGAGGTTCGTGATATTAAGAATTCGTTTGGAGAAGTGGAGACGCGTTTCGTCATCTCTACATCAATCCGGATTTTTGATGAAGAGATAACCACGGAATTCTCGCTTAGTAACAGGGGTTCACTTAAATTTCCCATCCTCGTTGGAAGAAAGATATTGCGAGACCGTTTTCTGATCGATGTGAAAAAGATCAATTTGTCGTTCCGCGAAAAACACCGCCGTGAAAGAGAGGAACGGGCGCTGCGCCGCAAGAAAAAATAGATATCAAGAGTTTTATGAATATTGCCATACTGTCGCGGAATCCGAAGCTTTATTCCACCCAGCGACTTAAACAAGCCGGAGAGGCGCGTGGTCATCGGGTGGAGATCATCGACCACATGAAGTGCGTTCTCTTCATCGAAAAGAAGAATCCCGTTGTGCTCTACAATGGTCGAAAGCTCGATTATTTTGACGCAATCATTCCAAGGATCGGTGCATCGGTAACCTTTTACGGCGCCGCTGTGGTACGTCAGTTTGAAATGATGAAGGTTTTCACCGCCGTCGAATCGCAGGCGTTGATTCGGTCGCGCGATAAGCTTCGCAGTCTGCAGATCCTTTCGCGTGCAGGCCTCGGGTTGCCTAAGACAATCTTCATGGATTATTCAAAAGACACTGAAGGAATCGTAGAAGCCGTTGGCGGTGCACCTGTGGTTATCAAACTTCTTGAGGGAACGCAAGGGCTAGGCGTAGTACTCGCGGAAAACAAAAAAGCTGCGCAGTCCGTAATCGAAGCTTTTCATGGCTTGCATGCCCGAATCATCGTGCAGGAATTTATCAAGGAAGCCAAAGGTGCGGATATACGCGCTTTCGTGGTAGATGGTGAAGTTGTGGGCGCGATGAAACGCCAGGCAATGCGGGAAGGAGAGTTCAGATCAAATCTTCACCGCGGTGGAATTGCCAAAGTAGTGAAGCTTTCCCGCGCTGAGAAACACGCCGCCGTCACTGCAGCAAAGAAGATGGGACTTGGAATAGCAGGTGTTGATATGGTCAGTTCAAACCGCGGCCCTCTTATCATCGAAGTGAACTCTTCCCCTGGACTTGAAGGAATAGAAGGCGCGACCAAGGTCGACATCGCCGGAAAAATCTTCCGATATCTGGAGAAGAATGCCTTGAAAAAGAAGATTCAAAGAGATAAAATTAACGCGTAAAATAGTTTCGGTTCCCTGCGATTGTTAAATTAAAGCCGGAGCCGATGCTTTTATGCGGAAAATAACCATTGCCGGTCAGGACATCAACCCCGGCGAGATCAAAGAGATTGACATAAATATTGCACGTTTGCCGTCCCACACGGTGATCGATACTCCAATATATGTCAGTCGCGGTTGGGAAGACGGACCTGTGCTCGCATTGACCGCTGGTATGCACGGTGATGAGATCAATGGGATGGAGATCGTCAGACGACTTCTCGATAGTGGCCTGCACCAGCCAAAACGCGGCGTCACTGTCTGTATGCCGATTGTGAATGTATATGGGTTTCTGAACTATTCACGCGAAGTGCCTGACGGAAAAGATATAAACAGATCTTTTCCAGGATCCAGAAACGGTTCTCTTGCGAGCCGTGTCGCCTATCATCTAATGCGCGAAGTCATACCGTTTATAGATGTCGGCATCGACTTCCATACCGGTGGGGCTATGCGCACGAACTACCCGCAGGTGAGAGCACTACTTGCTGATGAGAAAAATGTTGAGCTCGCTCAGGCGTTTCATGCGCCGTTTACAATCGATTCTTCCTTCCGGCCAAATTCCCTCCGGAAAGAAGCGGCGCGTAAAGGAAAAAATATCATCGTCTATGAAGGTGGAGAATCCCTCAGGTTCGATCAGCAAGCCATCGAAGAAGGACTTGCAGGTACCTTGCGTCTGATGAAGCACCTGAATATGATCGATTGGGCACCAGATCCTACAGAAGAAAATAAAACCATCTGGAGTACAAGCTGGATACGGTCTAAAAATGCTGGTTTATTTCAATCAAATGTGAAGTGCGGACAGCGCGTTCAGAAAGGGGAATGGATTGGAACAATAACAGATCCCTTTGGAGAATTTAAAGAGCAAATTCGCGCAACAGAAACCGGTTATGTCGTCGGCCTTAACAATATACCTGTCATAAACGCCGGCGACGCGCTAATGCATCTGGGAGTGGACAACGTATGTCGAATCACTCCACCCCCGGAGGCCTGACTTTTTGAAATTATTCCCTTTTAGAAAGAGTTTAATCCTCGTAGCTTGCGCTCTATCGATGAAATCGTTTTTACAGGAAATCGCAGAGGAAGTCGTTCGTAACCACGGTAAAAAGCTGGATACTGTAACGATCGTGTTTCCAAACAGACGTGCCGCCTTATACTTCAGAAAATACCTCGCTTCCCTTCTTGACAGACCTGCTTTCTCCCCAGAGCTGATTACCATCGAAGAATTCATCTCAGGGTTTTCGCCCTTGCATGTTCCCGATAAGCTTCAACTTATCCATCAGTTGTATTCGGTATACAACAACGTACTGTCACGGTTCAACGAGGATTCAGCTGAAACTTTTGATCAGTTCTATTTCTGGGGAGAAATGCTCTTAAAGGATTTTGATGAAGCCGACAAGTATCTCGTTAACGCAGATCTCCTTTTCAGAGACCTAAGCCAACAAAAGGAAATTGATACGGCATTCGACTTTCTTACTGATGAACAGCGCGAGTTTCTAAGATCATTCTGGATCAACTTTGACGACCGTGACTCTACGAACAAAAGAAAGTTTCTGGAAATATGGAGGCGCCTCCCATCAGTCTACGCAGTCTTCAAAAATACGTTAAGAGAAAAAGGTCTGGCTTTCGAAGGGATGGTTCATCGCGAGGTTGCGGAAAACATGAAGCAGCTTCAGGCATCACGACCGATGCGCCCGACATTGATCTTTGCAGGTTTCAATGCGCTCACAAAATGTGAAGAAAGCATCATTAGCTATTTCGTTGGAGAAGGTGCATCCGTGAAGTGGGATCTCGATGATTATTACTTCAACAACAATCGCCAGGAAGCGGGGAGGTTCTTCAGGGAGTATAGTGAGCATCGATTGCTTGCGCGCACTTTCCCGAAAGATATTCCATCAAATTTTCGCCAGGGAAAAGACATCAAGCTTTTTGCTGCCGCACAACCTATCGGACAGGCGAAGATTCTTGCGCAGGAATTAAGCGCATTGGTTTCGGAAGGAGTTGATCCCGAAGAAATACTGGTTGTTCTTCCGGATGAAAAACTCCTGATGCCGGTTTTGCATGGTGTTGCCGGAAGCGTTGAAAAGATGAATGTAACGATGGGTTTCCCGCTCACCAGTACGCCGTTACATAACTTTATCGAGCTATTAATTGAGTTGCAACTTCTGCGAAAGCAGGATTACTTCAACCATCGTCCAGTCGTTACTCTCTTAGGTCACCCTTATATCATCGCTGCGGACGCGGCTGCCGCTCAGGCAAAAAGTAAAGAAATTCTGCGCCGTAACTGGGTCAGCATTCCTTCATCCGACCTCGCCGTTGCAGTCGAATTGCATCGTATGATTTTTGTTCCGCTCGAAGTCAATGGTTTTCGTGACATCATCGACTGGCTTAGAACAATAATCACGGAAATAGGCAGGCTTCCGTCAGTGAGCGATTTCGACAAAGAGTATTGCTTCCATTTTGTGAGAGTCCTGAACAAAATGGATGATGTTTTCACAGGCACAATCACGGAGAAAGAACAAAGCGATAAAGAAGCTGAACGCGAAAGGAAAGAAATACTTAAAGCATTCCTTCGTCTGTTTAAGATGCTGGTGCGTTCCGAGAAGATTGCCTTCGCGGGTGAACCTCTTCGCGGCCTTCAGGTAATGGGAGTACTGGAAACCAGAAGCCTGGATTTCAAACATGTATTCATCATGTCTCTGAATGAAGGATCTTTCCCATCATTTCATTCTAGCGGATCTTATATCCCTTACAATATTCGCAAGGCCTACGGACTTCCCTCGGTGGAACACCAGGATTCGATCTACGCCTACTTGTTCTATCGATCGTTTCAACGGGCGGAGAACGTGTTCCTGTTTTATAATTCTGAGACGGATGACCTTGGTCAGGGGGAAATGAGTCGTTATCTCCAGCAGCTCATATACGAGTCAGGTATTCCCCTTCAGGCGAATGTGCTGCACAATGAGTTTAGGCCGTTACAGGGCGTTCCGCTTGAAGTCTACAAAGATGAACGCGTTTTCGAAGGGCTTGCGATTTATTGTTCCGGATCGAAGGACGATAAAGCTCTTAGTCCTACTGCGCTGAACGACTACATTGAATGTCCGCTGAAATTCTTCTTTAAGTATGTGGCGCGGATTCGGGATGCAGATGAGGTGGAGGAGGAACTCGATGCACGAGTGCTGGGGAATTTCCTTCATAGTGTCATGGAACACTTCTACAAAGGGATCATCGGTAAGAAAGGTAATAAGGTCATCGAGGCGGAAGACTTCATGGACTACGATGATGCGATTGATTCATTGATCGATCTTGCATTCGTCGACAATTACCATCTCAGACCTGACCAAAAGGTTGTGTACGAGGGACAAAGACTGGTCGTGAGAGAGATTGTGAAACGGTTCGTGGGCAGGATACTCGAGATAGATCAGGCGTATGCTCCTTTCACACTGGAGGCACTGGAAAGAAAAGACCTTGTGTATAGTGTTCGAGTGGAAGGTCATGGGAACCCTGTCGTGATTCTGGGAGGTAACATAGACCGTGCCGACAGAAAAGGTGACATTGTTCGCGTTATCGATTACAAGACGGGAAAAGATGATTTGAAGTTTGTGGATGTTCAATCACTCTTTCAATTGGGGCCTAAGCGAAATAAAGCCGCCTTCCAGACTTTTCTTTATACTCTGCTTTACAAAAAGAATATTGCAAGATATGAGAACGTCAAGCTCGTTCCCGGTCTTATGAACAGAGTTAATCTCTTCAACGAAGACTTCGAATTTGGTTTACGCCTGGATACCGGCGGCAGCCTGATTGATGCAACTCCGCTACTTCCCGTTTTTGAAGATCATCTGAAGCAACTACTCCTCGAAATCTTTGACCCGTCTATTCCCTTCAAACAAACCGAGGACACAAAAGTATGCCGCTTCTGTTCCTTTAGTCACGTCTGTTATCGATAGACTGGTATCTGATTTTAGCAATTGAAAACAAATGAGGCTATTGTTTCAAATACTTCTGGTGACAATTGCATACCCGGCGTTTGCTCAGTTCACCGATTCAACAAACTATTTTGTAAGATATGCGTCTACAGGTATCGTTAACCGTACGAATGATAACAACTCTTATGTATTGAATAATCAGCTGCGATTCAGCGTATACCGGAAAAATATTTCTCTTAATACAAACAACGCCTGGATCTTTGGGAAACAGAATGGTTCAGTAACCAACAACGACTTCATGTCAACGCTGGATTTTGATTTGTACAAAACCAAGAAGCACCTTTACTATTGGGGTCTTGTCAATTACGAGAAAAGCCTGTCATTGAAGATCACAAACCGGTTGCAGACGGGGCTTGGCGTCGGACTCTATCTTATCGATCGTGATGACTTCGTCATCCAGCTGAGCGATGGTATCCTTTATGAAACCAGCGAGCTCTCCGCACAGGAAGGTATTGCAGCTTCAGACTATGAAACTTTCCGGAATTCCTTCCGACTAAAATTCAGATTTGTATTCAAAGATGCCATCACCCTTGATGGAGTGGACTTTCTGCTGCACTCAGTCTCTGACAGAAAGGACTACATCCTTCGTTCCACGACCAATCTCTCTGTCAAGCTGCTTAAGTGGATCAGTCTCACAACTTCGGTAACATATAACAAGATCCGTAAGACCGGCCGTGAAAACTTTCTTTTGAATTACGGCCTCACCATCGAGAAGTATTTTTAAAAAGAGAAAGGTCCGCTTTTACGCGGACCCTGGGTCATCGTTGCCGCTCTGACCCATCTTAAACGAGGCTCAAAACCGGTAAGTTTGCTCTGGTGACCAGCTCCTCAATCAGCTTCCCGTCAGTGTCCAGTTTGTTCTGGCCATGGTCTCTGAGCAAGACTGAAAGCACGTCTATGTCCTCACGATGTACATATTCATCTAACGCTTTCACGAAATCTGTACTTGGAATGGAAGCATATTCATGCTCTATGAGTTGTAGATAGTATTCAAGAGATGGTTCGGCGCTGTCAAGCTCTCCCTGACCACTTCTGTTGATATGGATAATATGAACTTTTGCATCGAATGTCTGAGACAAATCGAGTAAAGGCGCAAAAGCAGCTGATGCCCTTACAGCATTGAAATCATTCGCGTAGGCGATCTTGTTGATCTTCGTTCTGTTGTTGTTCTCGGGAACAATCATCACCGGGCAATCAGTGAGTTTAACGAATGCCTTGCTGAGATTGCGTCCACTTGTGCCGATGACAACCATAGAAGGTTTGTACAGGTGAATTGCCTTTTGAATCTCTTCAAGGAGGTTGCCGCGCATAGAAGTAAACTGATAAGGCAGTGGATAGTTTGCAAGCACTTTCTTCTCAAACTTTTCAAAAGCTTTTTCAATCTCCGCAGCGTCTGTAGGGTCTGATGGTGACACAACATTGAGGAGATGAAGTTGAACCGGGCGATCGCGAAAGACATCTTCGATGTATCGCAGCACTCTGATAGAGGCGCCTTGAAAATCAATGGGGACAAGCAGGGATTTCATAGCATGTGGCGTTTTATTAATACTAAGATCGACTTCTATTGATACCACGTCCTAACACACGTCATTCGCAGATAAAACATTTGTCAGTTTTTAATCCGACAAAGTTCCAGCTGCTGGTGAAACCTTCCTGGTGAAATCCAGTTTCTGTGTCACCCAGACCACCAGAGTGTGGTTTTGTACATATTGAGAGGCGCTGCGCTGGACATATCGATTCATAAGTCCAATCTGATATTGTGTCTTTTTCCTCTCAAGGCCCACGCCCAATGAAATTCGGTTCTGGTCAAATGTTTGTATGACCTGATTACCAAAGTTCAGAAGAATTTCATTCGACAATACCGCGTAATAAATGTCGCCACCCTGACGAGGCTTATTAATATTTCTCCGGAGACTGACAAGAAAGCGAACCCGGTGATTAAACAAATACCCGTCAGAAAGTCCAGTCTCCTCAATGCGCTGCCTGTATCGCGCATCGTAACGAATTCTTTGAGACAACGTCCAAGACTGCGCGGGCGTTGAAGCAAAGTACGCTTGCGCCCATGGTCGATGTTCTGTCCTCTTCAGAACGTTATCGCTACCGAATGGAAGTTTCGCATAGGCATAACCTCCCGTCAATGTACCCTTACCGAAAATGTTTCTTGTAAGTCCTGTCCTCACTATTGCGAAGGCTCCAGGAACAAAATGAGCATCATTCCACAGAGAATACTTGTCCGAAAGTTTTGCTGATGTCATGTATCCGAACCAGTACTGGTTGTTGTGCGCAGTCTGCTTCTGAGCAGATACTCCGATGCCTGGCAGAACCAGCCCAAGAATCAGAAATGTTTTTAATATCGTAATCCTGAAGGCCATCAGGTGAAGTCGATTATCCTTCTTGACGAAGTCTTTCAAATACAGTTTGTTTGTCCATCCAACGAAGATGATCTTCATACGGAATACCTTTTTCGAAAATGTATCCTGTAAGAAGTATCCGTACATTGTCAATTAGATCTTTGCTTTTCCAGGGCTTGCTGATGTAATGATCAATACCAGCTTTATTGATTGCATTGATCGTGTCGGCATGAGTCGCCAGACCAGTAAGTAGTATTTTTCGTGTTCCTTCAAAGCGTTTATCGCGCTGTACATCCGTAAGGAAGTCGACGCCGCTTTTGTCCGGCATCACGTGGTCCGAAATGATGAGGCCGATGTAATCCCCCTGTGAACTAAGTGAGTTCATCAGAGAGAGAGCTTCCGCGGCTGACTCACATTCCTCTACATTAATAAACTCCTCAAGAGCGGCGAGATCCTTGGTTATAGCGTGAAGTACTTCCCGCTGGTCCTCGACTACGATAATATTGATCTTTTCCATGATAGATATTTTATGAGGTCGCTGTAATCTTCCTGAGAGTGACCGTGAAGGTCGTTTCCCCTGGCAAACTGGACACGTCTATTGTTCCCTTATAATCAGCCACTATCTTTCTTACAATCGATAGCCCAAGCCCAAGTCCGAATGAAAGTCCCTTCACTTTTGTGCTGAAGCTAGGTTCAAAAATCTTTTCCACGATTGAAGTTGGTATACCCGGACCGTTGTCGGTAATGCCGACCTTGATATGATGTGGGGTTTCCTGAATCCCGATTTGGATTTCAGGGTCCGCAGTATTGGCGGTACGCATACTCTCACATGCATTCTTAATGATGTTAACCCAGACCTGTACCAGCTCACCGGGAACTGCGCTGACTTGACTGGTAGCCTCATTCTCCATCTCAATCTTGATCCCACTCAACATTGATTTAAGAAGAGCAAGTGACTTGGCCACCGTTTCATGTGCGAATGTTGGAATCCGTATATCATCGGTACTGAATCCGAGTTCTTTTACCGACTGCACCACGTGTGTGGAATGCGCTGCGGCAACACGCATGTCGTGAAGAACAAGTCCGGTTTCATTGATAAGATTGATTGCTTCAAGTGTGGCAGTATTCCCCTTAATAAGCTTCTCTATTTCATGATCGCCGATTCCGGTCTTCGCAAGCTGCTTCGCCATTCTGGTGCTTAACCCAAATTTATCTTCCAGCACTTTGCGTCTTTCCCGCAATTGAGTCGTGCTAAAAATGATTCCTTGTTCAAGAGAGCTTTCAAACACTGAGTTAAGCTTCTTTCCCGAGAGGAACCGACTGAATGATTCGATTAACCATTCTGTATTTCGCTGCAATACCCCCACCGCGTTGTTCAGCTCGTGGGCGAGTCCAGCTGCCAGATGACCCAGCGTCGCCATCTTTTCACTCTCATGAAGCTTCTTGATTGCGGCCTGTCTTTGTCTGGTGAGCTGCTGAGTCAGTACTTGTCGGAGATAAATTTCATGAACAATGACAGGCAGAAAATGAGAAGCAAACTCTGGCTTCTGTTTGTCTTCCGGATCCAGAAAAGCAACTGTAGTAGGTTCATCGGCAACAACAGTGAGATAACTGCTCCTGTCAGGACTGAAATAACTGTACACCCCGACGAACATATTCCTGGTACTTTTGAACACCTCGAATAACTCGCCATTTTCGTCTTCGAGAAATCCCGCAAGGGTACCATGCAGAATCAGGTACAGCTTCTCGTTGTGGGTGCCGGCGCGCAACAACACATCGCCTTTTTTCAAAGTAAGTGTATTGCCCGGACGTGAGAAGTACATCTCCTTCAGCCATGCTACATCTTTGCTTGTTTCGAAGGTGTCGCTCATGAGAACAGGTTTAACATGTTAAGAAGTGTGATCATAATCACGGTGATTACCAGCCCGACTATTCCGATAGTCGAACCTGCTTTCGCCAGCTCTTTTGTTTGCACTTCACCAGTAGCGTGCGCCAGGGCGTTGGGAGGACTGCTTATAGGCAGTGCCATGCCCAAAGATATGGTGAACGTTGTTCCAAGTACAAGCATCTGTGAGCCTCCAATGTCAGCAATCCCGCTTATAGAAGTTCCGAGTACTGCGAGCATCGGAAGCACCAGGTTGGAAGTCGCGGTGTGGGACATGAAGTTTGCCATAAAGAACCCGATGCCCATCGCGATTCCGAAAACAACATATGCGTTGTAATTCTCAAACGGAATGCTTCCAATGATGTGATTGGCAAAGCCGGTTTTCTCAATGGCCAGTCCGAGAGCGAGACCTCCCGCCACAAGCCACAGCACATCCCATCCAATAGTTTTTAAGTCCTCCTTGGTGATGATGCCTGTGCTGAGAAACACGCCGACAGGGATCATGGCCACAACATAGCTGTTCATGCCATGGACAAAGTCCAAAAGCCAAAGCAGGATAGTTACCACAAATGTTACGTAGACAACTATGGCTTTTGGTGATGCTGAAAATCTGGATTCAATTTTCAGATCGATTGTTTTTGTTTTAATAGGAAAGAACAATATAAGCACAAGCCATGATACGAATATCATTACTAATACGAACGGAACGCCGAAAGCCATCCATTCTCCGAATGAGAGAGGATTTGGTCCGCTGTTGATGAACTTCAAGGCGATGGCGTTGGGTGGTGTTCCGATTGGAGTACCAAGACCGCCAAGGTTAGCTGCAATTGGAATTGCCAGGACGAAAGCAGTCTTGCCTTTATCGCCGGCAGGGAAGACGCTTAGTACAGGGAAAAGAATCGCGAGCATCATTGCAGTTGTCGCTGTATTGCTCATGAACATGGAGAAAAATGCGGTCATTGCCATCAGGCCCAGCAGAACGATTTTAGGATTCTTACCGAGGCGGGATAGAAGTAGACCGGAAATATTCTGATCCAGTCGGAACTTCGTTGCGGCACTGGCAAGAAAGAAACCGCCAAGGAAAAGCAGAATCACCGGTGCTGCGAGTGTACCCATTATCTCGCGGAAAGAAAGTTCAATTCCATAGTTCGGGCTGTTGCTTCGCAGGAAGATGATGCTGCTGTCGGACATGATCAGCAATTCAATAATGATGATCAGCATTGACGTCGCGAATATCGGTATCGGCTCAAGCGTCCAAAAAAGGGCGGCGAACAGGAAAAGGGCGATGACACGCTGTTCAATAATGGTGAAACCTCCAGGCAGATACGCGTTGGGAATCATCAGGACGATCAGGGGAATGATCAAGCCTATAAAAAGCTTAATCCTTTTTGGTGTAATTAGTGTTTTCACGGCACATCTGAATTCTGCTGCGGTAAACCTAGCAGCGTGGACCTTGACTTATGGTGTCAAGTGTCATGTTCCGGGGTGAACTATGTCATTATTAAGGGGGGTTCAAAATTCAGAAATCGGATGAAGCGTATACCTGCTGTTACTATTTTCCAACAAGATCGATCGGGTTGATTGCTGTCGTAATAACCCGATGGTTGATCGCAACCGATTTCCATAGTTCCACCATACGTTCAACCTGATAATAATCGTGCAAAATCGCCATGAAAGGGTGACTTCTGTCATTTAGAGGGGGGGTCCGACCCTATACTTTAGTACCATATTTAAACGCAAGAAAATATGAAAACCCAGGACATTGAAATTGACAACCCGGTAATAGAGCATGCCGGTTTAGACAGGTGGGTGAATGAGATGGCTTTATTATGTAATCCCGATGAAATTCGTTGGTGTAACGGATCTAAGGAGGAGTATAGTGAACTATGTGAACTGCTCGTTGAGAAGGGAACGTTCATCAGATTGAATCCGGAAAAACGTCCGAATTCATTTGCTTGCTTCTCTGATCCAAGTGACGTGGCTCGCGTAGAAGACAAAACATTTATATGCAGCAGAAAGAAAGAAGACGCTGGCCCAACCAACAACTGGATGGATCCAAAAGAGATGAAACAAACTCTTGATGGTCTTCTGCCAGGCTGTATGAAAGGAAGGACGATGTATGTCATTCCATTCAGCATGGGACCCGTTGGTTCTCCTATGTCGCAGATTGGTGTGCAGATCACCGATTCAGAATACGTCGTGGTCAATATGCATATCATGACACGCGTGGGTACACGAGTCATGGATGTTCTGGGTACAGATGGTGAGTTTATCAAATGCTTCCATACAGTAGGGGCACCGTTGCAGGCTGGTCAGGTAGACGTAAAATGGCCATGTAATCCAACGGTTAAATATATAGTACACTTCCCTGAAGACCGCTCCATAGTCTCTTATGGTTCCGGATACGGTGGTAACGCGCTTCTTGGTAAAAAGTGTTTCGCATTGAGAATTGCTTCTGTGATGGCGCAGGAGGAAGGCTGGCTTGCCGAACACATGTTGATCATGGGTGTCGAAAGTCCTGAAAAGGAGAAGACCTACCTTGCCGCCGCTTTCCCTAGCGCCTGCGGAAAAACAAACTTTGCGATGCTTGTCTCTCCGAAGGAATTCAACGGATGGAAGGTTACCACTGTGGGAGATGACATTGCCTGGATCAGACCTGGCAAAGATGGTCAGCTCAGAGCGATAAATCCTGAGGCAGGTTATTTCGGAGTTGCTCCCGGAACGAATGCGCAGACTAATCCGAATGCCATAGCAAGTATTGCTGCGAATACAATCTTCACCAATGTGGGAATTACTCCTGATCAAGATGTCTGGTGGGAAGGACTCACAAAAGAAGTTCCTGCAGGTGTGATTGGCTGGAATGGTAAACCCTGGGATCCAACCAGTGGTAAACCTGTCGCGCACCCCAACGCAAGATTTACAGCTCCTGCTCAACAGAACCCGGTGATCGATAGCGAATGGGAGAATCCGGAGGGGGTGCCTATCTCTGCCTTCATATTCGGCGGACGACGCAGCACAACGATACCACTGGTGTACCAGGCAATGAACTGGAACTTCGGAGTATACCTTGCTTCAACAATGGGATCAGAAACAACTGCAGCCGCGTTCGGTGAAATCGGAAAAGTGAGAAGAGATCCATTCGCAATGCTTCCATTCTGTGGATACCACATGGCGGATTACTTCAATCACTGGCTGCAATTCGGAAGAAATCTTCCTGCTCCTCCAAGGATCTTCAGTGTAAACTGGTTCCGCAAAACCAAGGATGGAAAATTCGCATGGCCAGGCTTCGGCGATAACATGCGCATCCTGAAATGGATCATTCAAAGGATCAGAGGAAAGGCTTCCGCGGTCGAAAGCCCGATAGGATGGATGCCTCACTATGACGATATCGACTGGAAAGGTCTCGAATCTTTCAGTCGCCAGGATTTCGAAAACATCATGCACGTAGACCGCGAAGAATGGAAACACGAGCTGTTGGCTCACGCAGAGCTTTTCGAAAGAATGTACGACAAACTTCCTAAGGAATACATCTTCATGCGCGAGCTTCTGCTCAGCGGATTATGGAGATCTCCGGAAGTGTGGCAATTGGAACCTGAGACGGTTTAGGGTTAATATACGTTGAAAAAAAGGGACACCAGGCGGGTATCCCTTTTTTTGTGTTCGGTAATCCGACAGTCAATACCTCACGGATTCTTTCAGCTGGAAGTGGTAGCCTGATGATCAGAGTTTTTTCCAATGACACCAAGGTGCGTGAACTGAAACCCGCTCTCGTATTTTAAGCCATATCCGAACATCCTGTCCATTGTTGCATGCGCGAAAAGGATGAACCCCGCGAATTGAACGACAGGTTCAGAAATGAGAACACCCACAAAGTAAATGACCAGGGCGACCGCGCGATGGTGGATGATATTGTAAAGCCAGGCGCCGGTGCGCGCATTCCAAAGATAGCCCACCATAGAAAGGTCCGGAAGAAGAATACACCCTGCGAACCACCACCACGATAAACCAAAACTCTGGAAGAACAGGAGACACGCGACAAACAGGGCGATCTCCTCTGATTGCAACACTTTTTTCATGTCTGCTGATAAACGGAATTATATCAAAATTGTTTGGAATGGTCCCTTCTTGCCAGCTAGCTTTAGATTTTACTTGTTATGTACGCATTTGTTAACGGTGAGATCATCCCATACGAAAACGCTGTTCTGCACATCAGTGATCTTTCGGTGCAGCGTGGTTACGGCATTTTTGACTTTCTTAAAGTCGCCAATGGTCACGCTTATTTTATGGATAACTACCTCGATCGTTTTTATCATTCAGCCTCCGTTATGCGGATGTCGATACCAGTGGATCGTGAAGAGTTGAAGAATATCGTTCAAACTCTCGTTCTGAAAAACGGGCTCCCCAATGCAGGGATAAAGATGGTGTTGACTGGTGGATACAGCGCAGATGGATTCACACCTGCTGATCCAAACCTGGTGATCACTGAACAAGAACTTACTTTACCTTCTTCGGACATCGTCTCAAAAGGTGTAAGGATAATAACGCATGAATATGTTCGTGATATTCCGGAGGCAAAGACAATCAATTACACTATGGGGATCTGGCTACTTGAAAAGATGAGACAAGCCGATGCCTTCGATGTCTTGTATTTTAAAAATGACGAAGTTTCCGAATTCCCGCGCAGCAACTTTTTTATCGTTCGTCAAGACAACACGCTGGTCACCCCTGAAAAAAATGTCCTGCATGGAATCACCCGTAAGAATGTGCTGACACTCGCAAGGAAACGCATGCAAGCAGAAGAGGCAACGGTCACCTTACACGATGTTAAGAATGCGAAAGAAGCCTTTATTACAAGTACGACGAAACGAATAATTCCCGTAGTGAATATTGATGGAAAACCTGTAGGGACAGGGGCGCCGGGAAGCGTGGCACAACAGCTGCTGGACGATCTTATTGCACTGGAGAATTCCGACCTGGACAAACCCACTAAGGTCTAGAAAAGAAGAAACGATAACGTACCCGCGACAAGCAGTCCGACCGTTGCACCAGCGATGAAGAACATGAGCTTGCTTTGCCGGTTTTGCCTGATAAGATTTCCTACAACATTGATCGACTGGGCTTCTCGTTCCTGTTGTTGTTCAAGCTGTAGCTTGTACTCCTGGATCTCCTGTTTCAGAGCGGCAATTTCTAACTCATGTTTCTTCTGGTGCTGGTTGTTATCAATCGCATAGAGACTACGCGGCTTTTGTTTATTGAATCGCGTCTTATAGGCCGACCATCCGCCGAAGTTCACTATTTCGAGACCTTTACCGGTGATCGTCCGACGGTCTCCGGTGATCTTCAGTAATCCTTTTTCGAGCATAAAATGATCAAGTCGGTACATATTTTCATCCATCACCGGAACACCGAAAAGTTCGTGAACCGTGAGGGTCAGCCTTGGAGCCACTGCCACCTTGTGGAGAAGCGCGTCCACCTGGTTGTCGATTATAAGCGTTGATGGTTCCATTGTCTTCATATTGCTCCTTAACTGTATGCCATAAATATGCCCAAAGGTGACTGCTTCCTGAAAACCTCGAATTCTGCCGTTTTTGGCAATTCAGGATAGTCGAATTGTTCCGAAATTGGGATTCATTCCAGAATTAAGGGACCGACTATGGGAATCCATACCTGAAAAACCGGGTCTTCTGTGCGGATCGGAATGCCCGAACATTGTCTTGCCCACGAAAGCTCAGAAGCGAAACTGCCCACAAAATGGACAGCCCTTTTCCTCTTTGTTGGCCACGCTTCTTCTCAATTCCCAACTGTGTCCAGGCAAACCTGCACCTCATAATTTCGCCGCTGGCTTCAAAATTTATACAGTCCTACGTAATCCGCGCGGCCTGGTCGGATCTTTTCTCCATTTGGTTAACTTGAAACCAGATCACCCGGGAAGCGGACGGATTACGAGACCTAAACTAAACTTGAATGATTATTCTGATTGTCGATGATGATGCTGAAGATATTGAGCTGTTCACAGAAGCGGTATTGGAAATCGACGAAAGTATCAATTGCGTTGAAGCCTACAATGGTTTAGAGGCTTTGAAAGTGCTGAAACGTAACGCCTTCCTTCCAAACATCATTTTCCTGGATATCAACATGCCATTGATGAACGGACGAAAATGTCTTGAGGAGATTAAGAAGAGCCCCAGTTACAGCCACATTCCGGTAATTATCTATTCGACCACTACCGACGCTAAACAAATAGAAGAGTGTAGAAATCTTGGTGCGGATTTTCTGACCAAACCAAGTTCCTTCGAAGAGCTGATACAATCCCTGAAAAAAATTCTTAAACCTGAAGTTACCGGGATACACTGATCGCGCGCGGAGCCATTGACGTACGAATGTTCCTAACCTTATTCCGTACTGTTCGCAGGTGAACATATAAGGGATCATCGAAACTGATCCTCATGTTCCCTATGTGTTCGACCTCAGCCAGGGCAACCGATCTCGTCGTTACCGGGTCACCATAAATGGAACGGTCATTGAGTCGAAGATGTGTGTCTTCATCTGAACGACCGGTGACTTGAGAAATGGTTGTAATCAGCACGTTGTCGCTTCCTTTCAGACGTATGCCGACTGCGGTTCCACGCTCTTTACTGACAACATAGGCCTTAAGGACGTCATAACGGGAGACTGCCATATTTTCAAAGTTAGAAAATTCTTAAAAATACGATGCCACCAGCATGATGCCCTTAATTGGAATCTTACGTCGCAGACGGGGCAACAACAATATTGAAATTGAACATCGGCGACTTCAGCTTTCCCCAAAGCCTCAGCCAGATTGGTAGAAGCTGTTCCGTTCCGCGAGCCGTTGTAATGTCTCCCAGATCAAGGATAGTTTCCGCTCTCCACCCGAAGGATTGAAGTAGGTTCGAAACGATTTCCTTTGCCTCCGCGTTGTTCCCGCTCATGAAAACATTATGAGATCCCGGAACAAGCCCTGGATTTATCATAAGATAGCATGTCATTGTATTCAATGATTTTACTACCCTCAGTGAAGGAAAGGTCCGTTGGATCAGTTCGCCCAGCGAGTCAGTGTTTCCCGGATTCAGAAATGGGGGCGAACCCTTTGAAAAATCCAGTGGATTTGAAACATCAACAAGAACCTTCCCCTCAAGGTGAGCACTACCTGCAAGCTGAAGCGCTTGAATGGATCCGCTGCCTGATGTGCAGTTGAAGATCACCCCGGCAGAAGCAGCGGCATCTGCAAATGTGGCGATACTCATGTTTGGCCTTCCTGCTGCGTACCAATCTCTGAAAGAACTATTCTTTCCATCTCTCGAAAGAGTTTGTTCCGGATCTCTCGTTCCGACGACTACTTCGTGATTTAATTGATGAAGCTTACCGGCTATAGCCTGACCGACCATCCCGGTTCCGAAAACTGCAATTTTCATAGTACTGTAATTGTGTGACTGAACTAATAACTGTAAATTGGAAATAAGCTATACTTTGTATAGTTACCTAAATTTAGAGTTGACGCATCCACACAATCAAGACGTGTCATTAACGATACCAGCTATCATTAATGACGGAATTGCAGACGCAGCTTATAAAGCGGGGAAAAACGGAAAAAGATTTTTATGATAATTAACGGAAAAGAGAAAGTATTTCTGCTAAAAGGCCGGGAATATCATTGTGCGATGGATGTTACTATGCACCTTATCGGCGGGAAATGGAAGACAGTTGTACTCTGGTATCTTCGAAAAGATAAGAAGCGTTTCAGCGAACTAAAGAAACTGATCCCCAATATCACCGAGAAGATGCTTAGCCTGCAATTGAAAGACCTGGAAGCTGACGGAATCGTAGGAAGGAAAGTTTATCCTGAAGTTCCACCACGCGTTGAATACTATCTCACCCCGTTTGGCAAGACATTGCTTCCAGTATTAGAAGAGATTGCCAGATGGGGAAGAAGACTGGGAGAAACAAAAGGAAAGATCATTGAAAAAAAGTAAATCACACGCAAGACACTGTTACTAACTTCCAACCTGCCCGGCATGTGGTACACTCCAGTTCTCAATCGAAAATTGAAAGACCTGCTTCGTCCCCGCTTCAGTATTTGAGTACTTACTAAGGCATCCCTTTACGATAAAGTAATTAGCGTCCCATACTTCACCTCCGACAGATGTTCCTTTTTCATAACCTGCAGCACGTCAACAGCGCGCGAAAGGGTGGAGATCTTTGTTTCCGATTAAGCACCGAAACGTTTGATATGGCCGGTCAAGGGAAGAATTTCTGCATTCCTGCCGACATTGTGATTGAACTGCCAATTTAGTATATTGTTTTACTATCGCCTCAGTTACCCGCTGTTGGAAAAATGTTTTATGAGGGTAACGCGAAGGCTTCTGTAAGCGATATTAGTCTTCACGTTTGGACCAGCTCAGATTATGACGACACCGGAGAAAGGTTTTCTAACGCCCCTGACCCTTGTTATTTTCCTTTTGGTTTCATGCAGCAGCCATGAACAGCAGGATGAGGTTGAGAAAAAACCCGAACCAAAGATTCGTATCAGCCAGGCTGATATACATGACATCGAGTTATCAGCTTCTGAGCTGGTCTCTATTGCAAAATCTGACAAAACCCGGGATGGTCTATTCGGGAAATTCTTTTGTGACAGAGCAGAATTCTATGTCGTCAATGATCCTCTCAGCAGCATCTATTCTGCAAGAATTATTTCTGTAACGCTTTCCTACCTTGATGGGGAACTTCGAAAATCAAAATACATACTCGAAAAGGATATAGCGCCTGAATTGATTCGAGAGCTCGGAGGAAAATTCGGCATCGTCGCCCTCGATGAAACAAATAAAAAGATACTGGACACTGAGGGTGCGCTTGACCCTTCCGGCACCGACGCAATCATTAATCCGAAACTTGATCACTTTGAGATTCGATGGAGCTTTGGGGATAAGGAAGTTCGCTATCGGGTTAGCAGACGTTCCTCTGTTCCATTTATTTATACACACAAGGTCAGGAACTTCGAAAAGGAACTTCTTGCGCTTGAAAAGTATTGTTGAAAGGACTGATAAAACCCGATCCACTCACCCCGTCACTTCCCCTTCCGCAAATACACTTTCCCAAACTTCGACTCAAGCTCATATCTGGGTCCGCTACCCAGGCGTGTGTTTATCTCAGTCCAATGTCCGTGATCACTCTCAGGACGTGACTGATCGAACTTAAGATCAAGGTTAGTAAGAATCTCACCGAATCTTGTTCGTGCCGTTAATTCTCCCGTGGAACCATGACTGATCGTGGCGTCAATCCCGCCAAAGGGTGCGTTCACCGTAAGCGGAGCATTGAAGTCTGTGATCTCCACCAACCCAAACTTTGAATCTATCGTGCATGGCATTCCCTTTGGAACAAAGATCTCCAATGTTATCTCCTGAATGATTCCATTGTTCATGTAAGTATAATCACCCCCGTTTTCTTTCAGGAACTCCCGAACCTTCGCATCCGAAGCGTCATTAGCTTTGAAATAATACTCCTGGTCCCCCTTCTTGATGATCGTCCTTCTCGGAATGTTATCCTTGTCTTTTAATTCGCCCACGACCTCCAGTGTGCTGCCACTTATTTTTGATACGAGTTGAAAAGCATCGTCATTCTCACCGCGGTTGATGCTTACAGATCCTGTGATCCTGATATCCTGCTTGTCCCAGGTGTGGACCTTGATAAGTTGAGTGAACTCAAATGCCAACCGAATCTTTGCTGCTCCCTGTAAGGAGATGCTTTTTTCTATTTTGGTTTGAGCATAAACAGCCAGGCTCAGGACCAACAGGCCTGAAGTGAAAAGTAGTCTCATATTTTTGGTGATTTAAAGGACGCCGGAAGTCCCGGCGTCCCCGGGTTTTATTTCTTACGCAGGTAGATGTTTCCGTGGTTCGATGAGAGTGTCAGATCGAGACCGCCGCCATTGATCTTTCCATTGATCTTGTTGCCTCCGTATCTTACAAAGTCCGACTTTTCCTCCATGTCAATTTTTATTGCAGGATCAACGAACATTTCTCCATAAGAGGTGGACATGTTGATGTTCGCCTTCGTTGCCGCGGGGATGGTGATGTCGATCAGTCCATGCATCGAAATCAGCGACAAGGGACTCTTCAAAGATGTACCAAGCTTCGCATTGATTTCCCCATGCACCGTCTTGATCGTCAAAGGACCAGTCACGTTGTCAAGGTCGATTCCGTTGTGAAGCGTCGATACCTCTATCTCACTGTCAATATTCTTCAGAACAATATCGTTTCCATAGGGAGAGGAGTGAGTGATAGAAACTGACACGCCTTTTGGAATCAGTATCCGGACTCTCGGGCCATCCATTTTCTTTAATTGATAAACCTCAATGGTATTGCCTTTGTCCTGTACAGAAAGCCCGATGTCCGTGTTGTCTTCAAGGCCCATGCTGTTCAGTGCCCGCAGCCCCTCTGCGCGTTTGTCTTTCTCTTTTGGTCCATCAAGCGAAGAGAAGATGATCTCGTTTCCATTGTGTCCTTCGATAGTCACCTGATTCACTTCTTTGATGACTAACTTTCCACTTGATTTGGCTACTTTGAATTCCTGCGAGAACACGTTTGTCAACGCGAAGAGCAGTATCGTTGTAATTAGGATTTTTGTTTTCATTCCAATGTCTGTTTAATGTTTTTTATGAATAGTGATCGCGATTTCAGTTTCTCAGGAAAGGACCAGGATTCCCATCTGCGCCTCATCGCGCACCGCAGGAAGCAGGTCCTCACCTTCAATTATTTTTTGTAGTGGTTTTACTGCGCCCTTCTCTTTCATTTCTATAAGAATCTGAATGAGGGTAATTTGCAGCACAGGATCATTCTGTTTATCAAGAGACTCGATCAGTGATTTCCTCACAAAAGGTTCAGCATAGAATCGCCTCAAACCTTCCAGTGCCGCCATTCTCACATTTGCATTCGCATCTTCATTTAATGTTCTTACCAGTGCTTTCAGGATGTCCATGTTTACCTCATTTTCATCGAGAGCCTCTTTTACTCCAAGCAATCGCCTCCCCGCTGACTCGTTGTTCTGGATGATCGATACCAGCCTCGTCGTCTTTTCTTCCCGAGCCTTCGCTATAGCCTGTTGTTCTTTCTTCTGGTTGTAATCACTGATCCAGAAGCCGAGGCCAAGGCCCACGACCAGCAACGCGACCGCTGCCGCTATACGCGTCCACCATGGGTTCATTACAATCACCTTCTGCTTGGGAGCCTTTGCAATCTCTTCCTCGATCAAGGCATCGAATTCGTTCCGTAGACGGGGTGACGGTTCTCCAGGTGCATGACGATTCATCGTATGGATGACCTCTTTCAGCTGTTCATATAGTTGAAAGGATGCCGGATTCCGAAGCAGCTCCTGCTCAGCGTAGTGCTTATCCACTGAGTTAAGTTTTCCGTCGATGTAATCGATTAACAGGCTTTCCAGTTTTTCCTTATCCATAATTCTACACCTTGTCCATTTCGAAATAATATGACCTTAGCTTCGCGATAGTTCGATGAACCTTTACTTTGATATTGGCCACAGTGGTTTCCATGATCACTGCAACTTCCTCGTACTTCATGTGCTGAAAGCGCGTCAGCACCAGCAATTCCCTTTCCTCATCCGACAGCTTCGACAAACATGTGTACAACAGGGCCTCCTTTTCATCCTGCGAACGCGTTTCTTCAGGCTCTGCGATATTATCACTCACTACATCCACGTCGATATTCTTGCCGCTAGTCTTATTCGTTCTGTAATGATCAGAAAATACGTTCCGGGCAATCTGATAAATCCATGGCTGGAACCGCGAGTCCTCTCTAAAACTGTTCCTGTATTTGATCAGACGGAAAAAGACATTTTGAGTAAGGTCCTCAGCAGTGTCGCGGTCACTGGTCATAGTTGCCAGAAAATTGAAGATCCGCTTGTTGTACCGGTCGAAAAGCATGGAAGCTGCTTTCAGGTCTCCATTCCTGACGGCTATCATGATCGTTTCGTCGGTCATTAATTCAGCTCTTTTTCTTCAATTTGCCTTATTTACCAGGGGGTGGCGGGAAGGTTACAAACAAAGTTAAGTTTTTTGCATGTCTCTTCGTTTCGACTGTCCGCAGGAGCGTGGCCCCACCGTTGATGTCTCCCGCCGGCAATTAATAGAACATCCTCGTCACGGTATTAGACCACCTGGAAAGAATTGTTTGATTTGGTCTGGACAAGAATAGACCTTTTTATAACCTTGCTTTACGCATACCTTAAGTTGGGGGATAAAAATATTTACACCATGTTGAAGCAAATCATCGTCGCGTTTTACCGTAATCTCTTCCGATCCGGGTTTCAGTACCTGACCATCATCACTGGCCTCTCCACCGGGATGGCCGTTGCTATTCTGATTTTTATATACGTGAGATCAGAAACCCGGTTCGATGCACATCATAAAGATGTGGACAGACTTTTCCGCGTGCACAATGTGCTGACGATGGAAGGAAAGACTGACCGTACTGCGAAGAATTGCCTTGACGCAGGAGAAGCACTACAGGAGTTCTTTCCCGAAGTAGAAACCTCCACCCAATTTCTGAATATTCAGAAGCAAACCGTGCGCATAGGGAATGAGTTGTTCGCGAACGACAAAGTTGTCTACGCCGACAGCAACGCGTTTACATTCTTCACGTTTCCCTTTATTAAGGGTAACCCGAATGACGCACTCGTCGGACCTAATAAAGCCGTTATATCCAGGGGTATTGCGTTCCAGTATTTTGGTTCGGAAGATGACGCGTATGGAAAAACGATCGAGCTGAACCGGAAAGATTTCCTGGTAACCGGAGTTTATGACGACAGAATCGGTCAGACACACATACCTTACAATGTTTTCCTCTCACTAAGTACATTACCTCAGGAGTTTCTTGCCCAACGGAGCAGGGAATACATGTGGCTTACTACATACAGTTATATCAAGCTCCGCCCCGGAATAGATAAAGGCGACTTCGAGAAGAAGATGAGGTCGTTTGAAGAAAAAGTTCTTGTACCGTATGTGAAGAATGCCGAGGTAAATGGTTCGATCGTTATGGAACTCGAGCCGGTAAGAAACATCCATCTCAACAACACGCTGCGTTTTGATTACGCCGGAGCCATCAACCCTGCATACCTGCGGATCTTCACCGTCGTGGCAATCCTGACATTATTGATCGCACTTATCAATTATATCAATCTGACCACCGCCAAAGTTTCAAACAGAATAAAAGAAGTCGGCATCAAAAAATATCTCGGTGCCACCAGAATGAGCCTCTTTCTGCAATTCGTATTCGAGACAGTACTCACTTCCGCGATCTGTTTTGCAATAGCGATCCTTCTCGTGTATTTCGCCCTTCCTGAACTCAATAATCTGACTGGAGGAACATATAACCTTGCCAGTCTCGCCAATAGAGAGACGATCATCACCTGCATCCTTTTTGTCCTCGCCTTCGGAATGTTGGGAAGCCTGTACCCAGCGTTCCTTCTCAGCTCATTCAAGCCTCTGAGTGCCATGCGTTCGTTCAAGAATGTAGCGCACAATGCTTTCCTTGAAAACCTTGTCAATCCTGCGTTCGTTCGGAAAGGACTGGTCACCGCCCAGTTTGCCATATCGATCTTCCTGATTGTCGGAACCCTTGTGATCTTCCAGCAGTTCCAATTCATGAATTCTTTGAACCTTGGCTTTGATCAGGAACAGGTAATGGTAATAGACATCCCTAACGATACGACCGTATCTAACCACCTTGATGTGCTTAAGAATTCGCTGCACAACATCTCAGCCGTAAAATCTGTTTCAGCTTGTTCCTCAATTCCAGGAAGCGACCACGGTGCGATCACCATGAACTTCAGTCAGAGTGGAGGAAGCGAAATCAAGGTCATTAATACCTATATCGTTGACGAGAAGTTCCAGGAAGCTCTTGGGATTGAGCTTGCTGATGGGAGGTTCTTCTCACGTGACTTCTCTACTGATCCCCAGGAAGCATTCGTAATCAATGAGGCAGCTGCAAAATTTCTTGGATGGGAAAACCCAATCAATATGAAGGTTGAAAGCCCTCTCGGACAGAACGGCGTCGTAGTAGGTGTCCTTAAGGATTTTAACTACAAATCATTGCATTCTGCTATCGAACCGCTGATCCTTATGCACACCAGAACGTCACAGGGTTACTTGCTTGTAAAGTTCAATACCGGAGACCTCGACCGCGCGATATCGGAAATCAGTAAAGTATGGACGGCTTTTGACCCAGGACATCCGTACGAATATTTCTTCCTTGACACTCAGTTTCAGCAACAATACCTCAAGGAGCAGAGGTTGATTTCAATCTTTGCATACTTCTCAGCGATTGCAATCTTTATCTCCTGTCTTGGCCTGGTTGGATTGGCTGTATTCACAAATGAGACACGTGTAAAAGAGATCGGCATCCGCAAAACTCTGGGGGCAAGTAAAATCGATATCATTACTCTTCTCTCCAAGGGGTTCCTGGCTCCGGTGCTGGTGGCCACCATCATCGCCTGGAGCATCTCGTTTTACCTTGTTCGTGAATGGCTCTCCCAGTTTGCGTATCGTGTAGATCTTACGTTAATCCCTTTTGTATTAGGGGCAGGGATTGCCTTTGCAATTGCAGCCCTTACTGTAGGATACTTTGCGCGGGCCGCAGCCCGACAGGATATTGTCACTTCACTTCGATATGAATAGTCGGTAGAAAGGAGAACCCATTAGCCCGGGAAGCCCGCCTACTTCTTGAAGTTGACGCTACAACAAAAAAAGGATGACAGCTTATCGCCGTCATCCTTTTCCGATTAAAGCCTTCCGTGTTATCGTGTAATAAAGATCTTTCCCTGCTTCAGGTGTCTTCCACTGGATAGGATGTTGTAGATATAAAGTTTTCCTGGTTCAACCACTTCGTTATACCTTTCGGCCACCCATCTTCCTGAGAAGGTTTCCTTTCCGGTAGCGTCGTAAATTACTACCTGCTTGTCCTTCCAGAACTCAGCATCTCCGTAGGTCAGGTCTTTGTCTTCATGCGCTACTTCCTCGATAACTTCCTGTGCGCTTAGTGCATACGCGGCACCTGAAGTTCCCTGCGCTTTCACAAAGATCAGCACATCGTCGAAAGACTTCAGACCGTGATTGTCTGTTACCCACAGACGGAACACATATTTGCCCTCCACCAGGCCTGTGGCAGTCAGTTTTGAAGTGTTCGCATTGTTCAGCGTTCCTGCCGTTCCTGTCGTCATCATCCACTGATAGCTTGTGATCGTTTCGTCATCGGAAACGACAGCCTGGATAGTCAGGGAGTTTGTCGGTAAGACGATGTTAAAGTCTTCGCCTACTGACACCGTTGGAGGAGCATTTACGGTCACAGCCACATCATCGTAAGATGACAGCCCGACGTTGTCAACCACGGTCACGCGGAACACATATTTACCGGAGACCATATTGTTCACGATCAACGTTTTTGTCAGTGAGTTGACCAGTGTAGCCTGTGGCCCGGAAACTTTTGTCCAGGTATATTTTACAATCGAGCCGGTTCCCGTGGTAGGGAGCGTGATTGAATTCTCAGGTAAATGAATCAGTTGATCCGGACCAGCATCCACAGTTGGAGAATTGCCTGCACCGCGATTTACAAAGATCAGCACATCGTCGAAGCTCCTGAGCCCATGGTTATCGGTCACCCACAGACGGAAGACGTACTTACCTTCCACCAATCCGGTTGCAGTCAGTCGCGATGTATTTGTGTTTGTCAGCGTTCCTGCTGTTCCGGTGGTCATCAGCCACTCATATTTTGCAATGCTTCCATCATCCGAGGCGACGCCCTGGATAGTCAGGGAGTTTGTTGGAAGCGTAATATTGAAATCTTCCCCTACTGACACCGTTGGAGGAGCGTTTACGGTAACAGCAACGTCATCGTATGATGACAGTCCTGCGTTGTCAACCACAGTCACGCGGAACACATAATTCCCGGAGACCATATCATTTACGATCAACGTCCTTGTTAACGAGTTGATCAGTGTAGCCTGCGGTCCTGAGATTTTTGTCCATGTATATTTTGTAATCGAGCCGGTTCCTGTAGTCGGGATAGTAACAGAATTTGCAGGGAGATGGATCAGCTGATCCTCGCCGGCATCTACTGTCGGCGGAGGATTACCACCTGTACCGCGAACCACAAAGACGAGCACATCGTCAAAGCTTTTTGCTCCGTGATTATCGGTAACCCACAGACGGAAGACATAACGGCCTTCTGCAAGTCCGCTAACCGTAACCCTGGATGTATTGGCATTGGTGAGTGTTCCTACGGTACCTGTTGTCATCATCCATTCATAGTTCGCGATGGTCCCGTCATCTGAGACAACCGCTTGTATAGATGTTGAGTTTGCAGGAAGCGTAATATTGAAGTCTTCGCCTACTGACACCGTTGGCGGTGCGTTCACGGTGATGACCACGTCATCAATACCGGTGGCCCCCGCGTTATCAGTCACTGTAAGACGGAAATGATAAATTCCCGCCACCAGACCCGATGCCGTAGCGTTCCTGCTTCCGCTGTTCGTAATGGTTGCCGCAGGTCCCTGGATCTTCTGCCAGTTGTAGCTGACGATTGAACCATCCGAATCAGTGCCGTTTCCAGCCAATGAAACTGAGTTAGAAGGAAGTGATATAAGCTGGTCAGCCCCCGCATCAGCCACAGGAGGCTTGTTTGGAATTGTGCTGCCCAGGCCGGGATCCCTCACGATGACCATAACGTCATCAAACTTCGAAGCGCCGTGATTATCCGTTACCGTCAGGCGGAATACGTATGATCCCACCACCAGGCCTGAGAGCGTAAGCTTCGATGTATTCGTTCCGCTCATGGTTGCAGCACCTCCCGTAGGCTTTGCCCATGAATATGTGCTTATCGTTCCATCGTTGTCAGAAGCCGTTGCCTGAATAGTCACAGAGTTTGTGGGAAGGTTCAGGTATATATCCGCACCTGCGTTGACAACGGGTGTATTATTGACGAAAAGACTAACGTCATCAATTCCTGTTGCGCCAGAGTTGTCGGTTACGGTAAGCCTGAAGATGTAAGAACCTCCCGCGAGATTGGAGACAGACAGGTTCTGAGTATTCGAATTGCTTAATGTAGCAGTTCCACCGGAGATCTTTGCCCACCTGTAAGATGCAATTGAGCCATCAGAGTCTGTTCCTGAACCAGAGAAGGATACGGAATTGGTGGGTAGTGTAATTACTTTGTCTGCACCTGCATTTGCTGCCGGAGCAGTGTTACTTGAACCTGTAACGGTAACTACGACATCATCTGCCTTGGTTGCACCACGATTGTCAGTAACAGTGAGCCTGAATGTATATGACCCCGCTACAAGACCGGAGGCTGTCAGTTTGGATGAGGTGTTACCGGAAAGCGTTGCGTTCGGTCCTGTGAGTTTTGCCCACGACCATGTCGAGATGGATCCATCGTTATCCGAAGCAGTAGCCTGGATGGAGACAGAGTTCGTTGGTAATTTGACTGTCAGGTCCGGGCCCGCCGATACTGTAGGAGGATTGTTCACGATAACAGTGACATCGTCAGAGCCACTTGCACCTTTGTTGTCTACAGCCGTGAGACGGAAAACATAGGTTCCTGCCACAAGGCCGGAAACTGTTAGCGTATTAGTTGTGTTGCCGGAAAGCGTCGCCGCACCTCCGGAAACTTTTGTCCAGGAATAAGATTTAATTCCGTCAGAATCAGTAGCTGATCCGGCAATTGTTGTGGAGTTCGCAGGCAGGTGGATAGTCTTATCGACACCGGCGTTTACAGCAGGGGGTACGTTGGCGCCAGTTCCGCTCACGGTAACTTTCACGAAGTCTGAATCTATAAGACCTCCGTTGTCAGTAACAGTAAGTTTGAATACGTATGTTCCGTTTACCAGATTTGAAGCGGTTGCTGTTGCCGAAGTGGCATTGGTCAGCGTCGCGTTTGAAGGTCCCTGAAGCTGTGTCCAGCGATAGGAGGAGATAGACCCACCGTTGTCAGTTCCGGAACCGGCGAGAGACACGCTGTTGGCAGGAAGCACGACGCTCTTGTCGCCACCGGCATTCGCCACCGGAATGTTGTTTCCACCTCTCTTGCTCTTGCTTTGCTGCATTACCCACTGATAGAAGTTTGGCGTGTGGTAATTGTTGTCCAGGAAGTATGCTCTGTACCATGCGTTGTGCTGTACCCCCGCGTAGATGGTGGCCTTCGCCAGCGGTGACGGGGCCGGACTGCTTGCATTGATGGCGTTGACCATGTTCACGGTCTTGGTGTAGGAAACTACGGGGTCCTTATCCCCATGGAAAGCCCAGACGGCTACATTCTCTTTCGCGATGCCCGGAGCCTGCGATGGAGTATTATGCGCGCCGCATACAGGAACACCCGATGCGTATAGTGTCGGCATTTCCTGAATGCAGGTCCATGCGCCATGGCCACCCATGCTCAAGCCTGTAATATGAATGCGTCTCTCGTCAATGCGGAGGTACGTCTTGCAGTGATCGATCACTTCCTTCACATAGGAGGAAGGCCAGCTACTGTATGATTTTTTCAGCTGAGGCGTGATCAGGATGAAAGGCATCGTCGCGCCTGCAGTTACATGTTGTGGAGGACCCAGCTTGGTCGCAAGGTTGATGGTAGTCTTCAACACCGCGGGATCTGTGGAGTTGACGCCGCGCTCATCGACGCCGTGAAGGAAGATCAACACCGGATATTTGTCCGAGTTGTTGTGGTAATCCGGAGGAAGATACTCCATATACCCAATGATGGTTCCGGAAGATGTGGTTCTAAAAGTGTGCTGGGCTTTCAGCAGGGCAGGTACAAGAAGAAAAAGGGTTACGAAGAAGTACCTTGCAATTGCTACCTTGTTCATCGGCAGTAGTAGTGGTAAGAGGGAGTTAGATTCGTTAATAGATAAGCGCACTATATGGACATTTCGGAAGTGTTTGATCTTCAAATCATATTATCAAAATGTTAGGTGGTGATTGCAGCAACAGAAACTCCTCTAGTCCAGCCCTCTGTAAAAGTCCGTGAATCTAAAAAAATCTGTATTAACGGCAGGTTGGTGGTTTTGGATTTCCAGATGAAAGGACTTGTGAACAGGTGACTCGTGCATATTTGCGATGAACTGCAAAAAATAATCTTTGATTTGTACACAATAACCAACTGTTGTTTGGTATTTAAAGCTTTACTTTAAGTGAGCTGCAGTTTGTTGTTGTCGTCGGCGGCTTAACGGTATCTTAAATGTTTGGTCATGAAAATTCTGGGATTTGTTCTCCTCTTGGCATCGGCAATGCCCGCGCTGTCACAGAAAAAAGTGCTGGTGCTTCAATCTGATTTCGGACTGAAAGATGGCGCGGTCGCAGCGATGAAAGGCGTCGCAGTATCAGTGTCTCCCGACCTCAGGATCTTCGATCTGACTCATGAGATTCCCGCGTATAATATCTGGGAGGCAGGATACCGACTCAACCAGACCGCGAAGTTCTGGCCGGAAGGAACAGTTTTCGTTTCTATCGTAGATCCCGGAGTGGGCTCTTCACGCACCTCAGTGGTCATGAAATCGAAGAGTGGCCACTACTTCGTCACCCCCGACAACGGTACCCTTACCCTCGTTGCGGAATCATTGAAAATAGAGGAGGTCCGCGTCATCGACGAAATGAAAAACAGGCTCAGCAATTCCTATGATTCATATACTTTCCACGGCCGCGATGTGTACGCATACACCGGAGCGCGCCTCGCAGCTGGAGCGATCTCCTTCAAAGAGGTAGGACCACTGCTGAAGGAAAAACTCGTCTTGCTGCCATATTCTCCCGCTGAATCAAAGAATGGCAGGATCAGCGGGACCATTGATATACTGGATCCGCAATACGGCAACGTATGGACTAACATTCCGGGAACAATGATCGAAAAGAGCGGGGTGGCGTACGGGGACACCGTTGAAATCCGGATCCTTAATAAAGAGAAGGAGATTTATTCCGGTAGCGTCAGATTCGACAAGACTTTTTCAGCCGTTCCGGAAGGACAACCCATAGCCTACCTGAACAGCCTGCTGACCTTTTCCATTGCTCTGAACATGGGAGACTTCGCAAACGCGTACGATGTTTCCGCAGGACCTGACTGGAGGATCGAAGTAAAACCTAAGGCTAAAGCTGAATAATCAACGGGTTGACCGGGACGGTGGCGCCTAACCAATCATAGCTTCGAGAGCTCAATCTTTCTGAATTCCACTTCCGCACCCTCGGCCTGTACCGCGATCTTTCCCTTCGAAACGGTGGCATTATATCCATAATTCACCTTGTCTCCATTAACGGTAACATCGATCGTATTGCCTTTACAAACAATCACCATCGTGTTCCATTCTCCCAATGGATTTTCAGACCCGTCTGTAAGGTTGATAATCCTCCGTTCTTTTCCTTCCGTAATACCCCAGTTCTCTTTTGGTCCGCGACGTTCTTCCATGTTATCCACCTCGATGTCTTCCACGATACACCAGAAATCGCCAGCGTTCTCATGCATCATCTGGACTTCAATTGATTTTGGAAACATCTTATAGAGCGCACGAGGGGTCGAAGCATGAACAAGTACACCACAATTCCCGGGCTCTCCGGCAAAACGATATTCGACTGTAAGGCGATAATCAGCATACTCCTCTTTCGTAACAAGGTGTCCTTCCGGCTTTCCCAGACTCACCAGCATTCCATCGCGCACTATAAACGACGGCGGGCCATCAGGCAAAGAATCCCTCGCCGGAACATCAACCACCCATCCCTCAAGATCCTTGCCATTGAACAGGGTCACGGCTTTGTCTGAATCACACGCGGTGGCGATGATCACTATTAAAAGAAGGATACCGATGTTAACGCGATGCATAAAAAAAGTTTTGCTCAAAGTACTTCTTACCTGAAATAATTCATAGACACCAGGAAGGAATTTATCTGAACGGAAAGCAGGACAGCGCAGGTCACACATTGGTATCCTGCACTGCCCCTTTAAACATCAGACGAAAGTTATCTCACCACTCAGTACTTGTTTTTCTTGCGATGAAGTTTCGCCTCTTTTGTAATTCGCCCGAAGAGCTTCGCTTGGTGTCTTTTTTCTTCTGCCGAGATCTGAAATCGTCGTCGCTCTTTCATCAGCTTGATATAGCTTTCATAAATGATACCCTCCAGCGCTCGTGAATGAAGCGCCGCAAGAACTGCACATCCTTTTTCATTCGTATGACTGCAGTCGATGAAACGACACTCACTGGCAAGACTCTGTATCAAAGGAAAACTCTCAGAAGAGGATTCCTCATTTTCAGAAGTAATCCCAAATTCCCGCATCCCCGGAGTATCAATGATCATTGCGTCATTACTGAGAAGAAACAGGTCGCGCGCAGTGGTGGTGTGGCGGCCTTTCTTATTAAAACCGCTCACATCACCTGTCTTTTGTTGACGCGTTTTCTCCAGTGCATTCACCAGTGAACTCTTGCCCGCCCCTGATGACCCAACCAGAATGTAAGTCTTTTCGCGTTGAAGGGCGTCCCTGATTTCATCTACTCCTGTGCCGGTGTGTGTACTGGAAACAAATACTCTGCAACCGCGCTGAAGTTTTTCCACTTCACGCAGGTAGCATTCCGGATCCTGTGCAAGGTCACTCTTGTTGAGAACTACAATGGGCTCAATGTTACAAGACAGGATTTGTGCTATGAAACGGTCGAGCCTCATCAGGTTAAAATCACGATCCATCCCCTGGACGACCAGGGCAGCATCAATATTGGTGGCCAGCACCTGCCTTGCTGTTTTACGGCCCGGAGTCTTTCTGACGAGAGCATTTCTCCGTTCGACCACGTCTACGATATATCCGGTGGTCCTATAGTCGATGAATAAAACCCAGTCACCAACCTTGGGAAGGTGTTCGAGCTCGCTTTCAAACAAGAGCTTGCCGGATAGTTCCGTTTCCATCTCGCCGCGCTCGGTAATGAGATGATACTGATACCCCTGGATCGAGATCACTCGCCCCGGAGAAAGATCTTTATGATTTGTGGATTGGAACGCGTTCATAAACGCACCCCACCCGTATTGAAGTAAGAAATTCATTTAAAGAAAGATTGTCTGCCGGATATGGCAGTTGTTGCACATGAATAATGAAAAGAAAGGGAGCCGCTCTTGGGAGGCTCAGGCTACCATTATTCCGGCGATTCTGAGGCGATATGGAAGATGAGAATATTTCATATCTGTGTGCAAGGTATCAAAAATTCGCGTTTCTGGAAAGTGAAGAGCGTTCGTGGAAAATCTTCATGGCGATCTGGAATTGAATGCTATCTTTCAACACCAGCCAAACCGTGACGCACCATGATACGACTACTTTTCATTCTTACGATCTTCCTTAGTGTCTCTATGTCCTCACTGGCGCAATCAAACCAGTTGGGAATGGCGACGTCACTTGAGAACGACAGCTTACTATACGCTTCCGGTTTCAAACTGATCGGCACTTCTGTCGAGGCGTTGCTGAGCCCGACATCTGCGGATAGCGAGGTCGTTGGAAGACAGGAGCTTGTCCGGTCACTCAAGTGTAAGGTGATCATGTGCAACGTTTTGTTCCCGGCACGCATAAAGATCGCGGGGCCGGATGTGAATGAAAGCGAAGTGCTCTCCTACCTTGAAGGAGTGTTGAAACGCGCGGGAATGATGGGCGTACCGAATCTTATTCTCGGTAGCGGAGGGGCGCGTCGCCTTCCGGATAATTATGATAAAGAAAAAGCAAAAGGTGAGTTCACTCTCCTGGCGGGGAAGATGGCCCGCCTGGCCAAACAGTACAACGTGACAATCATGCTTGAAAATCTAAACAGCACTGAAACGAATTTCCTGACCCGGCTCTCGGATGCGGCTGACGTAGTAAGGAAGGTGAACCACCCATCGTTCAGATTAAACGCCGATATTTATCATATGCTGAAAGAAGACGAGTCTCCCCAGGAGATTATCAAAGCAAAAGGGTTGATCCGCTACTGCGAAATTGCAGAAAAGGACGGGAGAACCCTTCCAGGTGTTAAAGGCGAAGACTTTGTTCCTTATCTGCGTGCGCTGAATGACATTCGTTATCAGGGACCCATGATTATTGAAGGGAGATCCGATGATCTTGCGCACGACCTGCCACGCGCTTATGACTATCTTCGTAAACAACTGGAGGAAGCATCGCATCGCTGACGGATTGCCCATTGTATCCTTAATTTGTTAGCACCTTTTGATCCCGGCGAAAGACATTCAATATATTTTCTAAACACATGAACAGGAGAAATTTCATTAAGAGTTCCGTCACCGCGACACTGGCGGCGGGAGTTGCAGCGCCCCTTGTGAATGCGGAGCCTTCTGCAATCAAAAACAAGCTTCCCTACTGGAGAGGATTTAATCTCCTCGACTTCTTCTCACCCGATCCGAATGACCAGAGACCCAGAACAACGGAAGATTATTTTAAATGGATGAGAGACTGGGGATTTGATTTCGTCCGGATTCCTATTGCATATCCGCGTTACCTGGACTTCGACAGGACAAGAAACATCACACCCGACGAAGTCTATAAGATCAGTAGCCAGGGCGTTGATCAGATCGACGCGCTTGTACAACTTGCGCACAAGTATGGATTTCATGTCAGCCT
>JAEYXN010000154.1 GCA_023431285.1 Bacteroidota bacterium | reverse complement strand
AAAGTCGTATGCGTTGGTGGGTCCGAATGGCTCCGGCAAAACCACGCTGATCAAAAGTATTCTTGGACTGGTGATTCCATCGTCTGGTGAGATTCTATTTGATGGATCGAGTATAGCCGGTGGATGGAAGTATCGTGAGAGAATCGGATACATGCCGCAGATTGGCCGATATCCGGAGAACATGACGATCGGTCAACTCATAGATATGATGAGAAACATCAGAAAGGATGCAAGGGCACTGGATGAAAGTCTGCTGGAAGAGTTTAAGCTTAAGAACATCGCCGACAAAAGAATGCATACGCTTTCCGGGGGTACGAGGCAGAAGGTAAGCGCCGCTCTCGCATTTATGTTTGATCCGCCGGTGCTCATTCTGGATGAACCAACGGCCGGGCTGGACCCTGTTTCGGTTGAAATACTTAAGGACAAGATATTGGATGAAAGGAGAAAGGGGAAGCTGCTTATCATTTCTTCCCACATCCTTAGCGACCTCGACGAACTGGCTGGTGATATTGTCTATCTGTATGAAGGAAGAGTTCAATATCATAATTCCATCGAGAGTCTGAAGAATGAAACGCAGGAGAAGAAACTCGGTAAAGCTATTGCGACAATGATCGCGCAAAGGCAATTGGTTGACTCAGTAAACGAACGATGAATGGTCAGAGTGATTAAATACGTTCTATACGACATACTGCGGACGCGGTTCATCTTACTTTATACGATACTGCTTCTGGTCAGCACGTTCGCGCTTTTTCAGCTGGACAGCGATCCCGGGAAGGTAGTGATGAGTCTTCTGAATGTAATGTTGTTAGCCGTACCGTTGGTTAGTATCGTTTTCACTACCATTCATTTTTATAATTCTTATGAGTTTATCGAGTTGATGCTCGCACAACCCGTGGCGAGGAAGGTTGTATTCCTTGGAGAATATTTTGCCGTGATGTTCTCGCTGTGTCTTGCCTTCATCATCGGAGCCGGCGTACCTATTGCGATGTATGGCATCAGCGCCAGCGGTTTGTCTCTTATTTTTTGTGGAACGGTATTGACGATGGTTTTTGTTTCGTTTGCGTTTCTGGCGTCGGTCTTGACCAGGGATAAGGCGAAGGCCATCGGACTTGCATTATTATTCTGGTTCTATTTTTCACTTCTGTATGATGCGTTTTTGCTTTGGGTAGTGTACACGTTCTCCGACTATCCGCTGGAAAAGATAACTCTGGCTCTGATCGCCCTGAATCCAATAGACCTGGCAAGGGTGATCATGCTCCTGCAACTGGATATTTCGGCATTGATGGGCTACACTGGTGCGTTCTACAAGGAGTTTTTCGGAAGCTCTTTCGGCGTGTTGTTCTCATCGTTTATTCTGTTGACGTGGGCATTGGTTCCATGCCTGATCGCTCTGAGAATTTTCAGACGAAAAGACTTGTAAGCCGGAAAGAAGACATCCAGACGGTTTATAGTAACGCAGTTAGCCTTGCTACGGATCGCATTAAACTTTCAATCACACTTTGGTATCAATTATTCCGGTCGCCTTCCAGCCCGTCCTCTTTCTGTCTGTCACCCGATGTCGAGGAGCCTATAGTGTCGACCTGGAACACTCCCGCGGAATCCTCCTCAAGCTGGGGAGAAATGTTCGCTCCTGATCCCTCCTCGGAATCGCTTTCCGTCGTTCCGGTTGACCGATCATATGATTTGTTATCGCCGCTTTGTCCGCAGGAGAGTGCTATACAAGCGCAGAAGAGAATAAGCATCTTTTTCATAGTCAATAATGATTTGTTTGCCGAAGATTTATAGAAATCCTGTGCCTGGCGAATGGTAATCTTTGCGCCCTTCAGGATGTCGGACTGATGCACGATTCTTAGAGGGTGACCAATCCGAATACTCGTCCGCGAAGGATTTTTTCTATATTTGGCGTCATGACACGCATGTTCCGTTACGTCTGGCTCATCACCTTCCTTTTGATCATGCTGGGCGTGTCCGTGACCAACGCGAACGCAGCACCACCTGATAAACCTGTACTGACGGAAACGACAGTCATTTTTTTCAAAGGCGGCCATTCACCTTTCGGAGGTCCAAAACATTTTCTGGGTGAAATGGAAAATATTCATGGGATACCTGCCTGTGGACACTTTTCGATCTCTAAAGACCTCTTGTTGCTATTCGAAGTTTGCCGGTTGGAGGGCTCATTTAATCCCACGCTTCCACCTTTACGCTCGCGTATTGCCACATCGTACTTTGAGGCATTGTTCAAAATTATCATTTCTCCGAAGGGTCCCTAGTCTCTGTTCTAACTTCAGCTAGTCTAATTGCTGACGAATTTTTTGGTCAGATTTTAATGTGACGGTAGTAGTACCTGCTGGTGAACCGCAGAGACAAACTATTGCTATCACGTTGTAGTACGAACAGATAACATGAGACATTCAAATGAACAATACAGAAGAATTGAAATGGACAGGGCGATTTTTAGGAGGAATCTCCGATGATATAAAAAGAAAGGCGCCTCATTATGGAAGTGATTTTAAAGACGGACTCCATCCGAGTGTCGCGGGCTCGACATTGTTCCTGTACTTTGCCGCCCTTGCAAATGCGATTGCATTCGGAGCGCTTACGGGATTATTGACAGGCAATCAGATTGGAATCATAGAAATGCTGGTAGTGACGGCGATCGGAGGGATAGCCTTCGCGTTGTTTTCAGGGCAACCGATGACGATACTGGGAGGAACAGGTCCGATCGTCATCTTCACCGGGATACTCTACACCACTTGCGCTCAACTTGATATCCCATTTCTTCCCACGTATGCCTGGGTTGGAATCTGGTCGGGAGTGCTGCTTTTGATTTGCGCGTTCACGGATGCGTGCGCGCTGATGAAATACTTTACGCGGTTCACTGATGAGATCTTTGCAGCGCTTGTCTCTATCATCTTCATAGTGGAGGCGGGAAAGAATATCATCGACTCTTTCGGCCCGTCAGGATTCGGGTTGTCAAGTGCGTTCCTCTCGGTGATCCTTGCACTTGGCACTTACATGATGTGTCGCATCTTAAAGGATTTCACTAAGACGCCGTATCTGCGTTCCGGGTTCAGAACATTTGTGAGTGACTTTGGTCCTGCGATTGCCATTATGGTAATGACTGCAGTTGCTTTGTATTTCCCGGTTCAACTTGATGTACCAAAGGTGCCTGACGCCATTGAGCCAACATCAGGGAGGTCATGGGCTGTTGATATTTTTTCTTTGCCTGTCTGGGTGATCTTTGCTTCCATCATTCCCGCGTTGCTTGCGACGATCCTTTTGTTCCTTGATCAGAATATAACGGTACGGCTGGTGAACTCTGCCGACTACAAACTTAAGAAAGGCGCAGGGTATCATCTTGATATCGCGGTAGTCGGACTGATCGTTCTGGTGGCGAGTTTCTTTGGACTCCCATGGATTGTCGCAGCAACGGTTCATTCTCTCAATCATGTAAAAAGCCTTGCGCGAACAACTGTGGTGGAAACACCTGAAGGTGCCAGGGACGTTATTTCCGGCGTCAGAGAGAACCGTGTATCGGGATTGATGATTCACGTCATGATAGGAGCATCAATATTTTTTATGGATTACATTGGCTATATACCAATGGCAGTATTGTTTGGATTGTTCCTTTATATGGGCTTTACTTCATTGGGAGGGAATCAATTCATTGAAAGGTTGATGTTATGGATAACGGATCCGAAGTTCTACCCAAAGAATCACTATACCAGGAATGTCCCTCATCATTACATCCACAAATTCACTCTCGTGCAATTGGTGTGTTTCGTCGTGCTGTGGGTGTTGAAAGCGTCGATCCTGGGAATTCTGTTTCCGTTGATGATCGCGGCGCTTGTACCAATCGCTATTTTTCTGAAGCGATTCTTTCCTGAGGCATATCTTTTAATACTCTCCGCGGAAGAGGAGCCCCCAGAGGACGAAGAGAATCGTCATATGTTTGATTGACATAAATGATAAAGCGCTACCGGAAGTCCCGTAGCGCTTTTTTTGGATTGTGTCGCATTTGCCCTCTGGGATTGTCGCTTCCGGAGCTGCAGATTCATAATAACCACCTTACCTTCATAGATCACAAATTTAAGCAAGTACAATTATGAAAACTTTGATAACAAATGGCCTCTGGTTTGACAGCGAGGGGGAGGAAGCTGCGAAATTCTATACTGCTGTTTTTCCGGATTCGAAAGTAGGTGATATTGTTCGGTATGGGAAAGAGGGCTTTGAGTTTCATAAACAACCGGAAGGCAAAGTGATGGAAGTAGAGTTTGAACTAGCGGGAGAAAAGTTTGTCGCTATTAATGGAGGTCCGCTTTTTAAGTTCAATCCGAGCATCTCGTTTTTTGTCGTCTGCGAGACGTTGGAGGAAGCGGACCGAACATGGGAAAGGCTTCTTGAGGGAGGAGATGTGTTGATGCCGTATCAGAAATATGATTGGAGTGAGAAGTATGGATTTCTTCATGACAGGTACGGGTTGTGCTGGCAAATCTCTCTGGGAAAAATATCCGATGTAGGGCAGCGAATATGCCCGTCGTTATTTTTCTCAGGGAAACAAAGCGGACGCGCGAAGGAGGCGATTCAGTTTTATACGTCGATATTTAAAGATTCTAAAGTGCAAGGCGTTATGGAATACCCTGAGGGTGCGGAGGAGCCAAAGGGAAATGTGGCTCATGGACAGTTTACGCTTGCAGGCCAGACGTTCATGATTATGGAGACCGCGGCACCTGATCGCACTTTTCCTTTTAATGAGGCGATCTCTATTATTGTTAACTGTGAATCACAGGAAGAGATTGATTATTATTATGAGAGGCTCATTGCAGATGGGGGACAGGAATCTCAGTGTGGCTGGGTCAAGGACAAGTTCGGCGTAGCATGGCAGGTAGATTCAGTTGAGCTTTCGAGGATGCTGAAGGATCCCGATAAGGAGAAAGTGGGGCGGGTCACAAACGCTTTTATGAGAATGAAGAAGTTTGATATAGCCCGACTTCGGGAAGCATTTGAGGGCGAAACATTAAGCCGATAAATTTTATAGTCAGGTCAATTATTCAGACCACCCACTACATTCGATTGCAAACGTTTGGGATTAGGGATGGTCGCATTTAAGTCGGCAAAGGTTAAGCAGAGATCAACGGCAAAGAATTTCCCGTACACACGGAAGTACACCTCATTTGGTGAAACTTCCACCTTTTCAAATATATTGCGAGCAGATATAGATTGGGAGAAGAGTGAGCAAGCCAGCGACCCAAGCGCCCGTTAATACTGGCGAGTGATCCTGGAATAGGATTTTAGCGGACGCCCATCATACTGATCCTCGTAAATTGTAAATGAAAACTGACTCGTTCGCTTCTGATTACGACAGCGCCTGGAAAGTGATGTGGATAATCGTCATTGTTCAATCGTTGTTCGTTGCATTCACACCGTTGTTTCCTTTTATCGATCTTCCAAACCATCTGGCGGAAGCAACCATTTACAAATACCACGGAGATCCTGAGAATACTCTGGCCTCGTATTATGTCCCTGTTCCATGGTATTATCCGAATACGTTTCACACTGTGTTCTGCAGTCTCTTTCCCGACGTCGAGTGGGGAAACAGGGTGTTTCACATTTTGTATATAATAACGCTTCAGCTATCTGTATTTCTCGTTATTAAACATCTCAAAGGAAATCCCTGGTATGGATTGCTGGTGACGATATTCACTTTCAATTACAACGTAACCTTCGGCTTTGTAGGGTTCGCGATCGCCATTCCCGCCATCATACTTTTGTTCTACTTTACGCTTCGGGAAATTGATAAACAAAGTCTTGGTCTGAAGTTATTCATCGGCCTGTTGTTCATTCTGATCTTCCTCATGCATGCTCAGGCTGCCTTGTTCGCGCTTGTGTTATATGCGCTCATGATGTTGATCACATACTTCAAAACACCTCTTCGGGTAGCGCAGGCAGCGCTCGTGCCACTTCCCACCGCTATTATCATTTTTGTATGGTGGCTTTCGCAGGAATCTCCGCCAGAGGAGGGAGGAAGCACGCTTGCATATTTGTGGAGTTACTACACGACCACATACTTCCCCGAACTTTTCAGCAGGGTCCGCCTCGCGATCTTTGATAACTATCAGTTGGCCGACGGTCTTGCAGGAGGGATCATTGCTCTTCTCCTTTTTGCCACGATGCTCGTTCCTTTCTTCTTTCACAAGGCGCAGCACAACAAAACACAGCTTTTAAGGGAAGCCTTCTACCCTCTCATTCTCCTGGTATGCGCGTTGAGTTGTTATCTGTTTCTGCCCACCGGACTTCCGGGGCAGTCGCCACTCTCTCAAAGATTTTGTACGCTTGTGAATATTGCGCTCGTCATCACATTAAGCGTGGCTGTGAAGGGTGCAGGTCCGCGCCTTCGGAATTTCTCTGTCGCAGTATGTGTGATATACATCGCGCTTTGGTTTGAATACATCATCTCGTTCAATGTGCAGAACAAATCTTTCCGGTCAGAATTTTTCGCTGACATGAGAAATGATCAGAAACTCGCAGGTCTTATTTATGAGAATGCATATCGAAGAAGCAAAGTTTATATTCATTTTCCGAATTACTTCATTGTGTGGAAGCGAGGAGTAGCAACCACAAAAATCATCGATTACAGGTTTGGTGTGGTCAGGCGCAATGAGGTGAAAAGCGGAATTCCTTTTTACGACGAGTACGTGGGGGATAACTATAAGCATCTCGTCGATTATAACGACCAGGATTACTTGCTCGTGAGAGGCAGGGCACCGGTCACAAAAGATGTCAATCTATTGAGTTCAACGTTGTTACGAGAGACTGGCGAGTGGCGTTTGTATAGCAATGTTGGAAAAGCGACACCCGGCGAGCAAGGGGAATCACCCTCCATTGTTGCTTCCGGAATTACGCCTTAAAGAGAAGGACAAGCGTACCGACGAACAAAGCAGGTATAGTTTTTTTATCATTGACAGGATTATCTGGACCCTTATGAGCAATCTCGACGGAGAAGTCGCACCGCCACCGGCGGCTATTACTAAGACAGCGGCCGGTTTTAAGAGTTACGTTTCAATCGCCAGACCGGACGAGTGGTTTAAGAATATATTTATCCTGCCAGGGATGCTTTTCGGTCTTGCCGTGTTCGACACTCCCTTTACCTCAACACTCGCCTGGCGTATTGTGTTTGGGCTGATGAGCGCGTGCCTGATCGCGTCAGCCAATTACGTAATCAATGAATATCTGGATGCGGAGTTCGACAAGTTTCATCCGAAGAAGAAGCACAGGGCATCCGTCGTTTCTGTTGTTAATCCGAAGATCGTCTATGTTGAGTACATTCTTCTCGCCATCGTAGGGTTGCTCCTGGCCTATAATGTATCGTTAAAATTTCTGGTAGTCGCTGCATTGCTACTGATCATGGGTGTGATCTACAATGTCCGTCCCTTCCGAAGTAAGGAGCGCGTGTATGTTGACGTATTATCCGAATCGTTGAATAATCCTATCCGTTTTGCGATGGGATGGCTGATTTTTGTCCCTGATGTCGGGCTGCATCTCGACAACAAGTGGGATGTCGAATTCTTCAATACCATCCCACCCTTAAGTATTATCATCGCCTATTGGATGGGAGGAGCATTTCTTATGGCGACAAAACGTTTCGCTGAATACAGGATGATCAACGACCCGGAGGTTGCCGGACTGTACAGACGATCCTTCAAGTATTACACAGAGAACTCATTGCTCATTTCAATGTTCTTTTACGCGATCACCTGCGCGTTCTTTCTTGGAATATTTCTTATCAAGAACAAAATAGAGATGTTGGTGAGCTTTCCGTTCTTCGCGCTCCTGTTCGCGTGGTATCTTAAAATTGCATTGCTGAAAGACTCTCCGGTGCAGGGATTTGAGAAGTTATACACGCGGAAGTATTTCATGACGTACTGCGTTCTGTTCGCGATCCTGATCATCGTACTTATGTTTGCGGACATAGAATGGTTGAAATGGTTCCTGATCAGAACACGTCATTGATGGGGCCGGCATGACATCTGAATCATCCACATCCGGTATGGTGAGCGGCGCTGTAAGCGGGTCGCAGATGCGTGATGATACATCGTTCAGGAACTTCTCCATCGTGTGGGCCTTTGCGTCGTTGTTTCACATGGCTCATTCAGGGATCTTCGACACGCGACTCAACCTTGCCTTGCTTACCGTAGTGGCACTCTATGTTATTTTCAAACCCGGTCTGAGCGGCTTCATCGCCCTGATCCTCCTTCAATTGGTGGATGTTTTCATACGAATGCCACATGTCACCAATCATTGGTTGTTCACCGCGTTTGTAAACATTACGATCCTTCAGGCCATCTTGTTCTGCGTATGGAAGAAGAAGTCGTTTCACGTCAGCGAAAACGAGTTATATCAAGTCTTTGCGCCGATTGTCAGAGTTGAAGTACTCATCCTGTATTTCTGGGCGACCTTTCATAAGCTCAATTCTTCATTTTTTTCGCCGGAGGTAAGCTGCGCCACCGAACTCCTGGAAGCGCAGCATCTCGACGGACTGATCGCAACGTTTCCTGCTATCGTCACCTTGAATGCGTATTTTACCATTCTGATTGAAGGTGGAATTCTCGTGATGTTGTTCTTGCCTCGCACACGAAACGCCGGCGTATTCCTCGCTTTCGTATTCCACGCGGTGATTTCATTCAGTTCATACAACGCATTCTTTGATTTTACTTCTATGGTTGTCGCGGTGTATTTTCTTTTCACCTCGAATGAGTTCCACGTGCGTGTGAACCGGTGGAGAGAAAGTGTTCGGGGTAATCTCAAAACTTGGTTTACCAGTTTCTCAGTATCACGTTTTATAATTACGTGTGTCGCTGTAACGGTGATTCTGGGAGCGGTTCTTATAGCCAATAAATATCTGGACACACCAAGGCTCTTTCACCTTTATTTCTTCTGGACAATTTATTTGCTGGGGGTTTTATACCTGCTCACGCGGTTCCTGGTCGTAAATAGATCCCAGGCTGACCCACGCCCTGCATTTGCTTTCAGCAGTAAGTGGTTTCTTGTGTTGCCGGTGATCGTGTTTCTGAACGGTGCTTCGCCTTACGTCGGATTAAAAACAGAAAATTCTTTCGCGATGTTTTCAAACCTCCGTACGGAAGGTGGCATCACAAATCACTACCTTGCTCCGGCAGGTCTGCAGGTATTCAACTTTCAATCTGAAGTAGTGGAGATTATTTCTTCTACGGACCCCGGCCTTCAGCGGCTGGCACAGGAGAATCAGCTCATGGTTTTGTTCGAGTTCAGGAATTATCTTCAGAAAAATCGACCTGCTGAGGTGGTCTATCTTCATAATGGAGAGGAATCGGTGTTCCGGTACGGCGAAACTGAAATGTCAGGGAAGCTTTCGCCAAACCCGTATCTGCTAACCAGGCTGATGAGATTTCGCACAGTCAGCAAGAATGAACCGCAGGTCTGTGCACATTAATACCTTGATATGAACGCAAATAGGCAAGACTATGACCTGATCATGGTGGGCACCGGATTCGCCTCGACTTTTTTTCTCAAGAAGTATCTGGAGAAGTCGGCGGATAACGTGAAGGTCCTTGTGCTAGAAAGAGGATTTCCTTTTATGAGGAAGGATCGACTGGGTTTTCTGCAGGGAAAAAAAACTCCCGATCCGCGATTTGACAATGATCCGGAGAGCTACATCGTAAATGAAACACCTGATAAACACTGGCTGTTTACAGTCGGTCACGGAGGGAGTTCGAATTGCTGGTATGCCTGCACACCTCGCTTTATGCCTGCCGATTTTAAGTTGAAGTCAAAGTATGGTGTGGGAGAAGACTGGCCGTTGGATTATGACGAGCTTGATCCCTTTTACACCGAGGTGGAAACACTGATGGATATTTCAGGTCCTGCTGAGACGCCCTTTCCGAAGAAGAGTAGTTATCCATTGCCACCGCATCAGTTTACAACGGTTGATAAAGTTTTGAAGCAGAAGTACGGCTCATTGTACATCAGTCAGCCTACTGGCCGCGCCAGCCGCGCTGTGAAAGCGAGGAATGCCTGCTGTGCAAATGCGACGTGTTCAGTTTGTCCGGTCGATGCAAAGTTCACCATCGAAAACTCAGGCTTTGGTGTTTATGAAGACCCGCGAGTTGAGTTGAAATATGATGCGCGTGTTTTTGCCCTCGATTTAAAAGGGAGTGTAGCGGAGAGGGTTCATTACCGGGAGGGAGAGAAGGATTATATTGTTGCTGCGGATGTGATTGCGTTGGGAGCCAACGCACTATTTAATGCAAACATTCTTCTGAATTCAGGTGATGGCCATCCATTGACAGGGAAGGGCTTGGGAGAGCAGTATGGAATGGACGTTGTGGTTCATCTGAAGGATTTCGCGAACGTTGGCGGGAGTACGTGGGTAAATGCAAATGGTTATATGCTTTACGATGGAGAGCATCGCCGGGAGTTTGCGGCATGCCTCATCGAATCTAATAACGCTCCCTATATACGCGTGGAGCGTGGTAAGTGGCGTAACCTGGCAACGTTCAGGATGATCTTTGAGGATCTTCCTCAGAATAGAAATTACGTTGCCAGAAGTGAAGATCTGTTCAAACCGGTTACGCATTTTGAAGGGATCTCTGAATACACCACCAGAGCGGTAAAGAACATGAAAGAGAAGTTGCCTGCGTTACTAGACTGTCTTCCTGTCGAAGAGATTAAATACATGGATCCTTTCAAGACGGAAGCGCATATTCTGGGAACGACGCGAATGCATGCGGACCCGTCGCTGGGGGTGGTCGACAAACATCAGGTCCATCATCGTTACAGGAATTTGTTTGTGCTGGGTGGAGGGTCATTCACAACGTTTTCGCCGAACAACCCAACGCTTACCATTAGTGCGTTGTCCCTTTATAGCGCCGAAAAATTATTTTAGATATGAAAAGAAGAAAGTTTCTCGCTGTTGCAGGAATGGGAGGATTGGTTGCCGCCGTTTTGAGCTTCCGGTTTGTGGCGACTTCAACAGAGGATGCGGTGGTAAACAGAATAATAAAGGAACTGAATTTTCTTAAGCTAAACAGAGATGGGGTGGTGAAGTTTGTCGCCGATTATACGGCCACCATGGGAAAGAAAGCAAAGCTTATGTTGAAGAGCTATTCTTTTATGGGAATGAATGCCTCGAACTCCCAAAAGATCAATACACTCCTGAATGCATATATGCTTTCAACCGATTTCTTTATCAATGGGATGGATGAGTCAAAAGAGGTTAAATACATTGGAATGTATGATCCTTATAATCGTCCCTGCGCCCATCCGTTCAGTAATGCTTATTACCCGGAAGCAGCGTCGCATTCCGGCGCATAGATAGAGCGTTGTTATAAAAAAAAAACCGCATTCGTCAATGAACGCGGTTTTTGTTTTTTGAGCCTGTCCAGAATTAAAGTCCGGGTTCGTTAGCTGGAGATCACTTTATGCTTTCCTGCACCGTACCGTCGGAAAGAAAAAGAACTTCCTTGTCAGAAGGTTTTCCATCCAGCTCTACCTCAAAGTAAGTTTTTCCATCGGCTTCAACTTTCTCAACCTCGTCGATCTTGAAGTCCGCATACTCTGATTTGATTTTGTCTTTAACAGCTTGTGGTAGATCGGCATCGGTTGCTTCAGTTTTATGTTTCTTAACGTTTCCGTCAGCATCGATCCAGAGG
>JAEYXN010000104.1 GCA_023431285.1 Bacteroidota bacterium | reverse complement strand
GTTGATTGCGCAGCAGCAAGCTGGCTGCACGCAATCAGGAAAAGAATCGCGTATAACCTCATAACGTCCAATTTAAAGAATCGGCGATCTGATTGAAATGAAAATGCCTTGAAAGGAGAACTACTTTTTCCGGTTGCAATAGATTTGTTCGTAATCATCCTGCTCATACACTTCCTTTCGGATGAATTCTCCGCCGCTATTGTAATAGATTACGACGAAAAGAGATGCCTCCGGGACATGCTTTTCAGTAAAGTACACTGGAACCTCCGTCGATCCAACATTTACGATGTCTGAAAATTTCATAGGAATGATGAATCCGTTCGCGCTGCTAAGGACACCCAGGTCTTCCCCCTGGCGTAAAATGAAAACGCGGTCGCCCGGAGTATTTCTAATGATACTAATACTCCGAATTCCGGTGATCAGGCCTTTTCCTGAGAAGATTTCATGCAATTCATACTGGTCATTCTTCCGAACGAAGGCAACACTGTCTGTCCATGGAATTATCTCCTGAAACTCGATCTTAGACAACGGTTTATTCTCCGCTGATACAAATCCCCAAAGCCCATTTCGGAACACAGTAAAAATATCTCCGGTATAGCGGCCCAGATTCTTTTCATACTCAGGCTTGATGAGCTTTCCTTTTCGATAATCGTAAGCACCAAACTTCATTGCACGAAGCAGACTTATCGTTCCCTCTGCAGCTGTTCCAATTGCATCGTACTCCACCGGCAAAACAAGTTTACCTGAGGCGTTCATCAGCCCTTTCTTTTCTTTCTGGGAAACGATGAAAAAGCCCTGACCAGCAGATTGTATTTTATCATAGCTGACGGTAAACATCTTTGCACCTTTGTTATTGTACACAGTTGTTTTACGCCCTTTGGTCACCAGGAGATATGCAGTGCTGTCATTCGCGGAGAGATGCTCCACGCGGTCTTGGGGAGGAAGAACAATAAAATTTCCTGAATGCGCGGGTGTGTGAATTTCCAATGAGTCATTCCTTATACCCAGGGCAAAGAACCCGTGAATGGCTATCGAATCATAGGAAACACTTTTCGGAATCCGGAGTTTGGGATCATATAACATCCATCCGGACGTATTCTTAACGGCGACCCAGGGATTTACCACCTGAAGCCGTAAAAACTTCTCCGACTGTTCTCCAAAGTCATTGATGGTAAAATGGCCATCGGAGGTTGTCGCCACCATTCCGAAGAACGCCGCTGTTAGTTTCTGCTCCTGCGCCGGAACAAGGATCTCCAGATTCTGATCGAGAACACCCTCGAAGTTTTTTACACGAACAAGAATCTTGTCTGTGTTGAGTTTTCGGACTTCATCGAACGCATCTGTAAAGCGGCCCTTCTCATTGTTGGCCATCGCGGCTAAAGAGGACGCGGTCGACAACACAAACCTATCGTTGATCTGCATCACCAGCACATTGCCAATCGCATCGATCTTTTGACATTCATATTCTACCAGTCTTCTTCCCGCAAGAGAGAAAATACCCCACCGTTCCTCCTTTTGCAGCGCCAGAAACTGACCCGATATCAGCCTTGCGTCCTGAATATCTTTTTCAGGAAAAACGAATCCGCTCTTGTGAATCAGAATGCCGCCATCAGAAGTTTCAGCTAATACATACCCGGCCCCTACTTCGTCCATGGCGTTCACGTCACCTCGTAGTATGAAAGCACCGAGGCGTGAAACGATTCCGCCTTCAATAACAAGAAGGTCCTCATTGATATTCCCGCACAGATACTCGTCACTGATTGACTCGAGGTGAGCATCAACAACAACTTTCCCGGCTTCATTTATAAACCCGAATTTTCCTTTCTGCAGAAACGGCACCAGGAAAGAATCTTCAGCGTCTAGGAGGGCGCGGATAGAATCCGACTTAAAGCGAATGAACTTTTCGCGACGTTGTTCTTCCGGCAACAGATAGAAGAGAAAGTCCATTGCGCGTTTTGAAAAATAACTCCCGGGGTATTGGTCGACGAAAGCTAAAAAACCTTCCGGCGAACCTTCGGCGGTGAGTATCTCGAATATATTTTGCTCGACATTTTTTCGATACCTCGAGTCTGGGTTTGCTTCCAGATAAGAAGTATATGCGACCAGATTCTTATCACGGGTGCCCTCCTGAAAAATGAGGTGATCGAGTCTTTCCTGGGCTACAACAGCCTGCTCGGACTCGGGATAATTTTCAAGAAATTTTTTGAAACTGGCTGGAGTATTGGCTGCTGATGCATCTGCGAAAGCAACCTTATGCCGCAACTTAATGGCCGTCCCCTGAAGGGAAGAGGCTACGAACGTTTTGATAAAGTGGGTATAACTCTCTTCCGAGTCGGCGTTCCTTGCTTCTTCGAAAGCCAATTCTTCGATACGCAGGCGAAAATCGGTGATCACAGTACTATCGACAGGAAATTTCCGGAGGGAGTTTCGCACCCGTCCGGAGGCAGCTTTGAACGACTGCATCGCCCGATTCACATAGCGATAAGCCGAATCAAGGCTATAATCTTCGTTCTGGGGCCTGGAGAAATACTGTGCTGTTACATATTTCGCTGCGACAGCTGAGGTATCGGCGGTTAAGGACTTCCGGAGGAGCACAAGAGCGCTGTTATATTGGTGCTTCTCAATGAGCTTGAACGCCTTTTTTTCACGCGCTGTCTGAGAGAAACTCAAAAAAGGCAGGAAAGCGAGAATGAATAGTATGAGGGCTTTGCTAAACAATGTCTACTCCTATATTTGCAAAGGGTAAAACTACGAAGTTCGACTCAAGAATTACCCCACCATCCATCAAGTAGTGTTGGAGGATGTAATAATTTTTGTAAATTTTCCGATTGTTAACTCTCTCGCATGGCAAAGCTTAAGAATATCATCAAACAACTTTCAGAAAAAGATTTTAAGGCTATTTACGATTCTCTTATAGAAAGCAACGCAGAGAAGTCAGCGTACTTGCTGAAGTCGTTACGCGAACGTCAGCTTTCTGATAACAAGATCATGACGGAGCTGGATGTGAACGCGAATGCTTATTACACGCTTCGATCCAGGCTTAATCTCAAGATCGAAGAGTTCCTGATGGGCCAGCTTGAGAGCCCCCGCACGGATGTTCTGAGAAAGGTTGCCAATATCAACGAGGTACTCTTCACCAAGAAGAAAGCAATTTCGGTAGCAACGCTCAAGAAGCTCGAGAAAGAACTACTCGACTACGATCTCGCCAACGAATTGACGGTGATCTACAAGTCTTTGAAAAAGCTTAACATCAACTCGCCCGATTACTTTCAGTACTCCCAGCTTTATAACCGTCACGTAGCTTACATGCTTGCGGTGGATAAAGCGGAGGATCTGCTGGCGGACTACTTTAAGAAATACGGGGACTATACCCTGAATGGTGGTGAAGTTGAAAAGCTGGGGCTGAGTCTTCTGATGAAAGAGATGCAGAATGTCGGTAAACTTTATGAGTCGCACCGGCTATATGTATACCAGAGCTGCATGTACATCTTCCATCGCCTGTTCGTAGAGGTTGATGACAACATGCAACAGGATGGAGAATCAATTGAAGACATTTTTGACAAGGTTCAAAAGATCTTTGAAAGCTATCATCTTGATGCCATCTACTACCATCTGAACCTTGTATTTGAGTTCCTGAAACTAGAGTACTATAACCACTACAAGGTATATCGCCAGGCGGAGAAATATTACGAAGAGGTAAACGATGCGTGCGCGAACCTGATGGTGAACTATTCCACTTTCACCTTCCCTGCTCAGTTCCTGATTTCAAAGCTTGAGCGTCATCTCCGTACGGGTACAGAAGTCGAACTTTACGCTGAGAATGAAAGTATCTTCCTGGATTACGAGGTAGATATGATGGATGTTCCAAAGCACATTATTTACATCGTATACCGGGCCATTTCATCATACTACGTTGGTAAGTTTGATGAATCCGCGAAGCTTATCAATGGTCTCTTGAACGACGTCAGTCTGAAGAAATATCCTTATGCGCAGCTTGAGATCAAGACACTCCTCGCTCTGCAATACACTCTGATGCGTGACTTCGAGCTATTCAATCAGCTTTCGAACAGTATTCAGCGTCAGATTCGTCTCTTCGGAAAAGAAAGCTGTGAGAATATCCAGTTATTCCTCAAGATCCTGAAAATTGCGACAAGCGAGGCGAAGAAAGAGAAGGCGAAAAAGATTACCGCTGTAATTCCGCGCCTGAGCACTCTTTCTGTACATTATTTTGCACCGACGAAGCTCATTAAGCTGGATGACAAGTTTGTGAGTCTGCTGACTGACTTCTGATCGATAGATCAGAAGATCAACAAAAAGAACGGGGCATCAATTCTGGAATTGATGCCCCGTTTTTATTTTAAGTGTGCTTCGTTAGAGCTCCAGCTTTGTAATGCTCTCGTGAGAAAGGGGCTTATTCAGATAAAGCTTAACATTCTCGTATTTCTTTGAACGATTAAAATCCTGTGGGTTGATGGAAGATGTAAGCATAACGATCTTACATTTTTTCTTCGCTACGTTCGTAAGTTTTTCGAACTCGTCCAGAAACTGAAAGCCATCCATGAGAGGCATGTCGATGTCAAGAAAAATCACATCGGGAAGGACCTGATCAGCTACGTCAAGTTTTTCCATGTTCTTCAAAAACTCGATCGCGCTCTTAGCTCCTGTGTGTGTATAAATGTTCTCTGTAATAGAAGCTGCTTCGATCATCTTCTGATTGATGAGATTATCTATCTCATTATCATCGATGAGCATAACAGTCCGATATTTTTTTGCAGCCATATGAAGTATTGGTTCCTTTAACAACTAAAAATAAGTCTTTGCCCTTGATTTCCAAACTTATGCTAGACATGAAATTTAATTCCCTGCGCCAGAGGTAATGTCTTGCCGTAATTGATGGTGTTTGTCTGACGCCTCATGTAAGCCTTCCATGCATCAGAGCCAGACTCACGACCTCCGCCGGTTTCCTTTTCTCCCCCGAAAGCCCCGCCGATCTCAGCACCTGAAGTACCGATGTTCACATTGGCGATGCCACAGTCAGAACCACTATGAGACAGGAAGGTCTCCATCTCGTGCATGTTTGTCGTCATTATGGAAGACGACAGCCCTTGCTTCACTCCATTCTGAATCTCAATAGCTTCCTCGAGATCGGAGTAGCGAAGCAGATATAGTATAGGCGCAAATGTCTCGTGTTGAACTATTTCGAAATGAGGCTCAACTTCAGCGATGGCGGGCTTTACGTAGCAACCTGATTTGTAAGGCTTTCCTTCGAGAACTCCACCTTCTACGAGGAATTTTCCACCCTGCTTCCGGATCTTGCGCAACGCGTCATTGTATGATTTCACCGCTGCCAAATCAATAAGAGGTCCCACATGATTTTCCGGGTCAAGCGGGTTGCCGATGCGAAGCTGGTCATAAGCTCTCTTAAGGGACTCCTTCACCTGATCGTAAACCTTATCGTGCACAATAAGTCTTCTCGTTGTTGTACAGCGTTGCCCGGCAGTACCGACAGCTCCGAATACTGCCCCGCGAATGGCGATATCCAGATCGGCATGCTCGCTGATGATGATTGCATTGTTTCCGCCCAGTTCCAAAAGGGATCGTCCCAGTCTTTCGCTGACAGTTTTACCAACTGCGCGTCCCATCCGAACTGACCCGGTTGCAGATATCAGTGGAATTCTCTCATCTGCAGCAAGCCACTGTCCGACGCGATAATCTCCATTGATCAAGCATGAGACACCCTCAGGAACACCATTGCGCATAAATACTTTTTGAGCAATCTTCTGACATGCGATCGCACACAACGGAGTTTTCTCCGACGGTTTCCATACACAAACATCACCGCAGATCCATGCAAGCATCGTATTCCACGACCACACAGCCACTGGAAAGTTGAATGCTGTGATGATGCCGACTATGCCCAGAGGGTGCCATTGTTCGTACATGCGGTGGTTCGGCCTCTCACTATGCATCGTCAGACCATGAAGTTGTCTCGATAGACCTACGGCGAAGTCGCAGATGTCGATCATTTCCTGTACTTCACCAAGACCTTCCTGATACGACTTCCCCATCTCAAAAGACACCAGCTTTCCCAGTGACTCTTTCTTCTTGCGAAGCGCCTCACCAATCTGTCTTACCACTTCACCTCGCTTCGGCGCAGGCCATTTCCTCCATTCAAGAAATGCGTTGCCCGCGGATGTAATGACTTCGTTATAAGATTTTTCGGAAGTCACATATACTGAGGCGATCTTCTTCCCGTCAACCGGAGATGATGATTCTATAAGTTCTGTTGATGATTTCATCCACTCAGATCCAGTGGACGTTCCAAAGTTTTTCTTCTCCAGACCGAGGTCCAGAAGAACTTCCTCAATGCCGAATTTTTTCATAGGTTGAACGAGAATGAGCGTACAAACTTAAGGATCATCCTCAAATTAACCAGTACGCAATGCAATTAGGCATTACCAGTCGATGCCAAATACACCCTTTTCTCCGCTGCCGTAGTAGCCTTCTACGAGGATACCTCCTTTCTTGAAGTCCAGTATTTGGTTAAGATCCTCAAGATTATCAACTGGAATTTTGTCGATATGACTTATAACGAATCCTTCATGCACGCCAGCCTCTTTCCATTTTCCCTCGTCGATGGACTTCACACGAACACCGCCCTCCAATTGAAGGTCCGCCAACTCCTTGAATGGAACATCCTCCATTGCGGCGCCGCTCCAATCCCTGCGAAGCTCTCTCCGACTCATGATGTTGTTACCCTCACTATTTTTCAGCTTCACCCGCATCTGATTATTGATGCCACCCCGAAGGTAATTAACAAGCACCTCAGCACCAGGTCTGTTTCTAGCAACGAGTTCCTGAAGCTCAGAGACCGATGTCACAGCATGTCCGTCTATACCGACGATGACGTCATGCATTCGTAGCCCTGCATCTGAGGCAGCACTTCCTTCGTTGACGCGGTTAATGATCACGCCCTGACTTGTGTTGATCTTTAACTCCTCTGCAAGCGACGCATTGAGGTCAGCGATCTGGATGCCCAGCAATCCGCGCTGTACTTTGCCGAATTCAAGCAGATCGTCCATTACCTTCTTAACGAGGCTAACCGGAATCGCAAAAGAGTAACCCTGATAACTTCCGGAAGACGTTGCAATGGCTGTGTTAATACCGATCAGTTCGCCTTTAAGATTGACAAGCGCACCCCCACTGTTTCCGGGATTGACTGCAGCATCTGTCTGTATGAAGGACTCGACCTGAAGATTATTTCTGTCTCGGAGAATACCGATGTTTCTGGCTTTCGCACTAATGATTCCTGCTGTTACAGTTGAATTGAGGTCGAAGGGATTACCTACTGCGAGAACCCATTCGCCGGGAGTGATCTTGTCAGAGTCGCCGTACTTTATAAACGGTAAATTTTTTGCCCGAATTTTAAGCAGCGCCAGATCTGTAGTGGGGTCCGTACCTACAAGTTTGGCATAGTACCGCTGGTTGTTATTCATCACAACCTCTATGTTACTCGCATCCTCGATGACGTGATTATTGGTGACAATGAATCCGTCGTCCGTAACGATGACTCCACTTCCAGAAGAGCGACTCGGCATTTCAAAAAATGATTCTAATGGATTCAGGCTGAAGTCGCCGGGGCCATACGATGTTCTGATGTGAACCACACCTGGGATAACGCCTTTAGTGGTGTTTAGAAAATTGAGCTCTTTCGGCATCCGATAAATCGAATCGCCACCGGAAGATGTCAGTATACTTTGCTGTCGTCTTTCAATCGATGTATAGGAAGCATTATTGAAATCAAAAAACCGAATGGTCACGAAAGACCCGATGATTCCGCCAATAGCAGCGGCAAGGACCACTACGAGAATAAATATTGTCCGCTTCATACCTGATCCCTTTATTTAAACCGAAGCTAAAAATTTATGCTACAGTAATTTAACCGTTTCTTTGTTATTCGCAGCTATTCATGAACGTCGGGGAACATACTTTTACACAAAAGCCGACAAGCGAACGTTTCCAAGGTATGAGCGGCACCGCCGGGAAACGAAAAAAGAAAGCGCCCCCAATTAAGGGAAGCGCTTTCACCTAACCTAACCTATGCTATACCTAAAGAAATTAATTCACTTTTATTGTGGTCTTCAGGGTTTTCTTTTCGTCTTTTGGAATAGTAATTTCAAGGATACCATTCACGTAGGCTGCTGAAATCTTTGAAGCATCGACACTATCAGGAAGTGAAAAGGACCGGCTGAAAGTTCCGTAGTGTGACTCGATTGAATGGAAATTGTTTTCATTTTTCTCACGGGTATACTTTCGCTCGCCACTTACAGTCAGGAAATTGTCGTTCAGATCAATTTTGAAATCTTCTTTGCTCATTCCGGGAACCACGACGTGAAGTTCATACGCCTTTTCATTCTCTGAGATGTCGACCTTGGGAACGAACGAGTACTGTGACCCGCCGGTGCGAACCAATGAATCATTAAAGAACCGATCGATCAGATTACCAAATGCCGTTGGCGTGTAATCATTCAGTGTGCTGTTATAGCGCAGGATGTTCATAGTTTTAATTTTTTTGGGTTAACAATCATTTTGTTTACACCCTTTGCCTAGTGAAAAGTATGCCTCTCCATAATTACAGTCATTATGACACTTATTTTTCAAAAGAATAATCCCTCTCAGGTCATTATGTCGTAAAACTCAAAGCCATTTTGTAATTCCAGATGAAAAATTGACGGAGGCGTCTCGGCTACAGAGCCTGAAGGGCGAGGTGGTTTTAGATTTTAATGTCCAAACGAAAATCACTTTTCGAAATGACGGAAGACCTCTGGTACAAAAATGCGGTGATCTACAGCCTGGATGTAGACACATTCATGGATAAGAATGGCGACGGCGTTGGAGATTTTGCGGGCCTCGCTGCGAAGCTTCATTATCTCCATGCCCTGGGAGTGGATACCATCTGGCTCGCCCCTTTCCATCCGAGTCCGAACGAAGACAATGGATATGATATCAAAGATTATTATGGAATTGACCCGCGTCATGGAAGCAGTGGTCACTTTGTAGAATTTATCCATCACGCAAAAAAACTTGGTATCAGGGTGATCATTGACCTGGTGATTAACCATACTTCCGATCAGCATCCCTGGTTTCAGGAAGCCCGTAAGGATCCTGATTCAAAATACCGCAACTGGTATGTATGGTCAAAGAAAAAACCTGTCCAGGCCGACGAGGGAATGGTGTTTCCCGGAGTGCAAAAATCAACGTGGACCTACGACAAGGAAGCCAAAGCATATTATCATCACCGGTTTTACAAACATCAGCCGGATCTTAATATGGATAATCCGGAAGTACGAGAAGAAATCCGCAGGATCATGGGGTACTGGTTGCAGCTGGGTATCAATGGCTTCAGGGTAGACGCTGTTCCTTTCATCATTGAATCATCCAATGCGTCTCAATCCAAGAAATTACACTTCGATTACCTTCATGAAATGCGACGTTTTCTGCAATGGAGAACTGCTGACGCAATCATGCTTGGAGAAGCTAACATATTGCCAAAGGAAAACATGCAGTATTTCGGAGAACAGGGAGAAGGGATGCATGTTATGTTCAACTTCTTTGTTAACCAGCACCTTTTCTATGCTCTTGCTTCTTCTGACGCGCGGCCCCTGGCAAAAGCACTGGAGAAAACCCGTACGCATTTCGCGGGCTCTCAATGGGCAAACTTTCTTCGCAATCATGATGAGCTTGACATTGATCGTCTCCCTGAAAAACAAAAGGAGAAAGTTTTTCAACGCTTTGGACCCGATAAAAATATGCGACTCTACGACAGGGGTATACGCAGACGACTATCGCCAATGCTAGGTAACAGACCACAGACCGAACTTGCCTACAGTGCAATGTTCTCATTCCCTGGAACGCCGGTGATCCGTTACGGAGACGAGATAGGAATGGGAGACGACCTCGGTCTCGAAGAACGGAATGCTGTGAGAACGCCGATGCAATGGTCCGCAGATGACAACG
>JAEYXN010000079.1 GCA_023431285.1 Bacteroidota bacterium | reverse complement strand
GACTCTCAGGTGTTCTGGTTTGAAGGATCGTTCAGCTAATACGAAGAAAACAAGAAGAAACGACTCGGTGATGATCAGCCTCATCGTCTGCGATATAAGAAGCTGGTGAAGTAATTTTTCAAATCATTGTAACCCAGGAAACCCTTCGGACGTTTGCCAGCCCCGAGGGGTTTTTCTTTTTATACCTGACTAATCCGGGTGACTTAGATCCTTCCCTGCCTAAACCTCAATCGCCAAGTCTTAATTTGTAACATTTAAGCGTTTGAGATCGTCATTGTTTTCTCTAATTTAATAATCCACTAACCTAACTGTATGCGCAAAGTATTCAAGGTGATACTCATTCTTGCCGGAATTGTTATCATCGCTGTAGCCGGACTTCTCACCTTCGTAAAAGTTGGACTTCCCAACATCGAAAAAGCAGCTGATCTGAAGATTGATTATACTCAGGAACGCATTGAACGCGGAAAGTATCTCGCTAACAATGTAATGCTGTGTATGGACTGCCACTCCCAACGCGACTATTCCAAATTTGCCGCACCGATGAAGCCCGGAACGTTCGGCGCCGGTGGAGAACTGTTTGGTGACGAGATGGGACTGCCTGGAAATTTTTATTCTCCGAACATTACTCCGCATCACCTGAAAGACTGGACCGATGGTGAACTCTTTCGCGCCATCACCACCGGAGTATCAAGGGATGGAAGAGCCCTTATCCCTATCATGCCTTATCTGAATTTCGGCCAGACCGACAAAGAAGATATCTATTCAGTGATCGCATATATCAGAACCCTTGAGCCCATTCAAAACGATGCTCCTCCATCAGAGCCGGCATTCCCGATGAATTTTATCATCAACACGATGCCTAAGGAGGCTTCCTTTACTCAGAGGCCCGAGAAGAAGGATATGATCGCTTATGGAAAATATCTTCTTACAGCAGGTGCATGCTCGGAATGTCATACAAAGTCCGAACAGGGCGCACCCGTGGAAGGGATGTTTCTCGCAGGCGGTTCTGAATTTTATTTCCCTGACAAAACCGTTGTCAGAAGCGCGAACCTCACGCCTGATCCTGAAACAGGTACCGGTCACTGGACAGAAGAAGATTTCCTTAACAAATTTCGAATGTATCGCGACTCCACGTTTGTGCCTTCGACTGTGAAAGACGGAGACTTCAAAACAGTTATGCCGTGGGTTTTCTATTCAAGGATGGAAGACGATGATATCAGAGCGATCTACGCTTATATCAAGTCGGTCCCTCCCGTCAGCAATAAAGTCGTGAAGTTTGAATCCACCCTTTTGAAAGAACAAGCGATGAACAAATAGGGACAGAAAGAATTCACGTCCGACCTTTTTTAGATTGCCCGTCAGAGCTTTACTTTGACGGGCAAATTTATTTTATGCGGGGAGTATACGCCATCATCCTGTTGTTGCTATCGAACGCGTTTATGACGCTGGCCTGGTATGGTCATCTCAAGTTCAAGGAGATGAAATGGAGCCAGAACCTCACATTGATTTCGATCATCCTGATCAGCTGGGGAATTGCTTTGTTTGAATACCTTCTTCAGGTGCCGGCAAACAGATTAGGCTTCCGGGAGTATGGAGGACCGTTTTCCTTACTGGAACTGAAAGTAATCCAGGAAGTGATCACATTGTTTGTGTTCGTGATCTTCTCACTGGTCTTCTTCAAAAATGAAACCTTCAGGATAAACCACCTTATAGGATTTGTCTTTCTGATACTGGCGGTCTATTTCATTTTCAAAAAGTAACTACGCTACTTCTTCACCGGGACGCGTCTTCCATCGTTCGTGCATCCAGACCCATTGCTCAGGGTGCTGGCGGATCACCCCTTCGATGAAGTCGGACAATCTCTGCGTATTGGTAACCATATCCTTTTCGTCATCGCCGGTTAACGTTAACTGAATCTCAGGAAGAATTTGCATATGCTGTTTCCAGTCGGCGCCCAGGTAAACGTAAGTCGGGACTACAGCCGCGCCGGTCTTCATAGCGAGAACGGTCGCGCCCACAGGCGTAGCGGCGGGAATTCCGAAAAAGTCTACAAAGCGACTCTTCACCTTTGTATCCTGGTCGATCAGAAGGGCAACGGACCCGCCAGACTTCAGCACCTTGATCATACGGAAGGTCTCTCTTCCACGCTCAATGGCAACGGCGCCATACTTATTCCTGTAATTCCACAGCAGCTCATTCAGACGTTCATCTTTCAAAGGGGTGCCGATAATGTTCGGATTGAGGCCCTTCAACGCCATGGTGCTCACCTGCAAATCAAAAGCTCCCAGGTGGCAGGTCAGGAAGATCACTCCTTTGCCCTTGCGGTTTGCCGCGATGAAATTGTCATATCCTGTGACGACAAGAAACTCTTCCAGTTGAGCAAGGTTCTCAACCTTTGTTGCGCGCAGGATATCGCCTCCGTTCTTTCCGAGAAACTCGAAAACCTTTTTACTGAGAGCGTTTATTTCAGACTCAGACTTCTCCTTCCCAAAAGCCATTGTAAGGTGCCTGATGGCAAGCTTCCGCGATCCACCGGCAAAGTACCAGGCAATTCGTCCCAGCATCCCACACAGGCGCAGCCACGCTACACGGGGCATAATCCGCGACAGGAAAATCAGAAACCTGACAAACCAGTAAACTATGGTATAGCGAACCTTTCTGCGGGTCTTCTTCGACGGAATCATTCGCGCGAAGATAGCAAAACGTTGCAGAGCTGCGAAGGGTCAGCCAGGCGGGCCTGGCAGCCAGTTGCGGAGGCGTCTTAAGTCTGCCGGTCAGCCGGGCGGCCAGTCGAGGAGTCATCTATAGAAGTAAGCTCGCTGCCCTTCTTACAACAATTCCGCACGGGATGCCTTAAGGGAGATGGATCCTCCTCTAAGCTTTGATTACTCCAAAACCGGCTGACCGGCAGACCGGCAGACCGGCGGCCTCTTATAGAAGTGGGCCCGCTGCCTTCTACAACAACCCGGTATATCCTCGTGTAGGTTTGATCACTCCACAACCGGCAGACCGGCTGACTGGCCGACCGGCGGACGGGCTCACCTGCCCTGACACAGCATACCCTATCCCATCAAACATTGCCCGTCTTCCGTTCTCACGCCATATCTCATTCGTCCCTATAGAGGCGTTGTTACTTCGGATGTACTTTGGAGTTGATACGGATGGACGACGGAGTAAGGATGCTTTTGCTATACTGAAGCACTGCTGAAGCATGATGAATATACGATTTTGGTTCAGGATAATCAAAGTTAAATACCATTGCTTTTTCTGATTAGCTTGTAGTCAGAACCTGAACTGATATGAAGAACTTATTTGTGGTCAGACATGCCAAGTCCAGTTGGGATAACGAGGACCTCAGTGATTTTGAGAGGCCGCTGAATGATCGCGGCAAGCGGGATGCGCCGGAAATGGGACGACGGTTAAAGGAGCGGGGCGTAAAACCAAATCTGCTGTACTCAAGTCCGGCGAAACGGGCACTGTCAACGGCGAAAAGGATAGCCGAAGTTTTAGGTTATCCAAAAGGAGATATTACTACTGATCGACGACTCTATCACGCAGGGGATGATACCATCTTCAAAGTCCTTGGCGAACTCAAGGACAAGCACGACACTGTCGTGATATTCGGGCACAATCCGGGATTAACTGATTTTGTGAATGCACTGATGAATGAACGCGCGTACGTTGACAATGTACCCACCGCGGGTGTTGTTCATTTCACTCTTCCGATAACACATTGGAAAGACATTGCACCAGGAACGGGTTCACTGATTCTGTTCGACTATCCGAAGAACATCAGTTAATTGAACAACTTCTGAGGGATATCCCAGATCCGTTTGGTGAGGATACCGGTCTCGCCGAACCTGTAGCCCACCAGGATCTTGAACGCGCTCTGCGAATTTGAAAGCTGCACATTCTCAAACTTGACATTTCTTCCCTGATTGGAAAAAGTCAGTCCGCCGAAGATGCGATCCCCATTGTAGCCCAAGGCAATTCGCGCGGTCACCATGGCACTGAATCTTAATCTGCTGTCGTCAGTACCATCCTCCAGTTCATACGTCATCCAGTTGTGTGCGGGGCCGATGGCCAGTGTACCATTGATAAAAAATCCTTTGTAGATCAGACTGTACGTATATCCTGGCGCGACGCCAAGGTTACTGCTCCGGATACTTCTGACCTGCGAGGCCGTTTGAAAGTTTTCCGCATGCGCGCTGCCGATGATTGCCGAGTCGCCTTTTGTAAGGATGTTGTCGAAAGAAGCGAACACGATGAACGATCCGGCGCTGGTAAGCTGTCTGTCTACAAAGTTGTAGGCAGAGCGAAACGAAAACTTATTATGATTGAAGATCCTGTTAACAGATAAACCGAGGTTTCTTGTAATGATATCAGGCCGTTGCGGATAGGGCATGCTTGCCGGGACGACATTTTTGGTATCATCTATGTAAAATCCGGAGTAGCGTTGATAGAAAAGATCGGCGCCCCATCTTCTGCCGAGCACGTTCAATTGTACATCGCGAGATTCAGACTCGCCGTAAATTCTTTTACTCTGTTCATCGAGAGGAATAGCAAAAGCGATCTCGAAGCCCAGCTCAAAGAGATACATTCCCACACCGAGGCTGTAAGGCTTGTTGGTACGGTACTGCAGGGTTTGCTCCTCTCCTTCAACATTCTTCAGGTCGAAATCAAGCTTTCGCTGCTTGAGAACAGGCCAGATGAAAAATTTGTCAGGATAACTTTTAATGTACTGGCTTCGGGTTTCTCTTCCCGGTGCTACCGAAATATTGCCTTCCTGCTGAGCTACTGCAGCAAATGACAGCGAAAGAGCAACCGCGAAGAGATAATACTTCATCAAAGAATATATTCACTCAGATCCCTGTTCTTGATGAGGGTTGACAGTTTGTCTTTCACCATTTGAGCGGAGACTTCTATTCGTGCGTTCGGGCCGATCTTGTCAGGCACGTCGAAAAGAAACTCATTCAGGAGTTTGCTCATCACTGTGTGCAGTCTTCTCGCACCGATGTTTTCCACCTCGGCGTTTATTACGAACGCAGTGTTGGCAATTTCCTCGATAGCGTCATCCAGGAAACTGACTACGACTCCTTCCGCATCAAAAAGCGCCTGGTATTGTTTGGTCAGCGCGTTCCGTGGCTCACGAAGTATTCTTACAAAATCATCTTTAGTGAGATTCTCCAGCTCCACGCGAATTGGAAATCTTCCCTGGAGTTCGGGGATCAGGTCACTAGGTTTTGCAATGTGGAATGCACCAGCTGCGATAAAGAGAACGTGATCAGTCTTTATAGAGCCATACTTTGTATTGACAGTGCTTCCTTCAACAATAGGCAACAGGTCGCGCTGCACACCTTCACGGGAAACATCCGGGCCTCCCCCACCTTTCTTTCCGCCACTGGCGATTTTATCTATCTCATCGATAAATATAATTCCCGCGTCTTCAGCCTTGCGTATCGCCTCTTCCTTCACCTCATCCATATCAATGAGTTTTGCAGCTTCTTCCTCGAGGAGAATTCTTCTTGCTTCCGCGACAGTCACTTTGCGTTTCTTGCTTTTCTTCGGCATCATACCGTTAAGCATTTCCTGCAGGTTCATCATGGACACTTCGTCCATCATTCCCGCGCCTACCATGCCTACGTTTCCACCACCGGAACCTTTGATATTGATTTCGATCTTGCGTTCTTCCAATTCTCCTCTGCGGATCTTCTCACGGAAGTGCTGACGTGTTTTTTCATTGAGCTCAAGGTCGTTGTCCGGCATATCACTCGTGCTGCTTCCTGTATATTCAGGAGTAGTACGCGAAGACGACTGTCGCATCGGCGGGATTAGGGCGTCAAGGATGATGTCTTCAACCGCTTGTTCTGCCTTCTCTTTCACCTGTTCTTTCTTCTGGCTCTTCACCAGGTTTACAGATTGTTCCACAAGGTCGCGCACCATGCTTTCCACGTCCCGTCCCACGTAACCGACTTCAGTGAACTTCGATGCTTCCACTTTAACAAACGGGGCATCCGCTATTCTGGCAAGACGTCGCGCAATCTCAGTCTTTCCCACACCGGTAGCACCGATCATAAGAATGTTATTCGGCACAATCTCTTGTTGAATGTCGCTCTGGACACTCATGCGGCGCCAGCGGTTACGCAATGCGATCGCCACATTACGCTTTGCTTCATATTGTCCGATAATATATTTATCCAGTTCTTCTACGATCTGGCGTGGTGTTAAATATTTTAAATCCATCATAATTTTGTTCTGTTTTTTGTCACCGGCCGCCACGGAAAATCCTGTCGGCATTGGTTGACAATGTAAATGCGTACCCCGCGCTACCTGCGACCATTGTTCTTCTGCTGAAAACGAATTCCAGTGATTTTATTCTTGCAGAAAACCCGAAGCTGATTCCGGCGCTGCCCCCTGCGTCCTCTAATTTCAACTCCTGGTGAATCCCGTAATTGTACCCAAGGAGAATGTTGACGTTCCGGTGGATCAATACTTCTCCGCCAAAATTAAAATGCCTGAGAACCTTCTGCAAAGAAGTAGGAGAAGAAAGTCTGTTCCCGCTATAGTCAACCGCCTTCGACTGAATGAGTCGGTAGGCTGTAAGAGAGAAACGAAAAGGCATGTGCTTTGGTTTGATTGTGGCCCCCACCTGCAGGTCGATTGGCAACGCAGAATCACTCGTCCCTGTATAATCGGATAATATGACGCCCGCGTTCTTTAATACCATACCAATCTGAAAATCCTGGTCAGGATGTATGAATACACCTCCGATGTCAGCCCTCAACGCTGATGAACGGTAACCGGCGAGTGAGCTGAACGCTCCCTTTAGAGAAAGCCCCAGGCGGAAGTTGTTTACCCTGTGGCTTTTCGAAATAACGAGAGCTGTCTCTGCCGCTTTGAAGTCGGACAACGGATTCCCCGCAGCATCATATCCATCGATGTTCCCATAGGAAAAATGATCGACAGCGAAGGCCACAGGACCGAGCTTTCCAAGGTTTGCGAGATAGCTGAACGCGGCGTGGCCAATGTCAGCAACATAAAACTGATAATTCAGAGAGGCCGTGCCGACTAGTGAGTCCCCAATCGTTCCAGGGTTCAGAAGAAAGGTGTTTACATCACGGTCTGAAAGTGATACGTTCACGCCGCCCATGCCGTTTATCCTGGCTGAAGGGGTAACATTCTGAGAAGTGAAAGCAGTCCGGCGGAGCTCCTGCCCTATCGCTTGCCGCGATAATAAATTCAGTAGAAGGAAAATAATGAGAAAGGAGAAAGTGCCAGGGAATTTGTATTGACAATTCAACAGCACTTTCAAGATTTGATCAGGTTTATTTTAATTGAGGATCGGACGCTGATCGGTAAGGATAAAATGCATCGGCACCTTTACCTTATCCTTTAGCAAAGCAATATTGATTACTTCATCCACATTGTCGACGAAATGAAACACCAGCCCTTTGAGGTAATGTTTCTCGATTTCATCGATATCTCTCTTGTTCCGGTTGCTCAGAATTATTTCCTTAATGCCGCTACGTTTGGCTGCGAGGATCTTCTCTTTGATACCACCTACAGGAAGAACTTTTCCCCGAAGGGTGATCTCGCCTGTCATGGCAAGCTTCGATTTGATTTTTCTCTGCGTATAGATCGAAGCCAGTGAAGTAAAGATTGTGATCCCTGCTGAAGGGCCATCTTTGGGTACGGCACCTGCGGGAACGTGAACGTGAAGGTCATATTGCTGAAATACACGGTGGTCGATGTTCAATCTTTCAGCATTCGACTTCAGATACGACAACGCTGCAATCGCTGACTCTTTCATTACTTCTCCGAGCTGACCAGAGAGAGTAAGATTCCCTTTGCCTCGGTTTAAGCTTGACTCAACGAATAATATTTCTCCACCGACTTGTGTCCAGGCAAGGCCAGTTACAACACCCGCGACATCATTACCGGAATACAGTTCTTCATCGAAGATCTCTGCGCCCAGCACTTTTCTTACCGAGTCTTCTGTGATCACTTTTTCATACTCCTCTTCCATTGCCACAGACTTTGCGACATTGCGTACGAGGGTAGCAATCTTCCGCTCAAGATTTCTCACACCCGATTCACGAGTATAATGGTTGATCACTTTGGCGATAGATGCTTTCGGCAGCTTAACCTGAGATGATTTCAAACCATGCTCTTTCAGCTGCTTCGGGACAAGGTGCTGTACGGCGATTTCGATCTTCTCCTCTTGCGTATAGCCTGTAATCTCAATGATCTCCATTCTATCGCGCAGCGCGGGATGAATTGTATCGAGGGAGTTGGCGGTCGCGATGAACAACACCTTCGATAAATCATATTCGACCTCGAGATAGTTGTCCCCAAATGCGTTATTCTGTTCCGGGTCCAGTACTTCCAGCAGTGCTGAAGATGGATCGCCGCGGAAATCAGATTTTACTTTATCAATTTCATCAAGTATGAAGACAGGGTTTGACGACTGCGACTTCTTGATGTTCTGAAGAATCTTACCCGGCATTGCGCCGACATATGTTTTCCTGTGTCCGCGGATCTCAGCCTCGTCGTGAACGCCGCCGAGAGACATACGCACATATTTACGCTGCAATGCTTTGGCTATTGAACGACCTAATGAAGTTTTCCCTACGCCGGGAGGACCATAAAGACAAAGGATGGGTCCTTTCATATCCTGCTTAAGCTTGAGCACAGCGAGATATTCCAGGATACGGGTCTTTACTTTCTCAAGTCCGAAGTGATCTTCATCGAGGATCTTTCTTGCGCGACGCAAGTCAAAATCATCGGAGGTAAAATCATTCCATGGAAGGTCGAGCATAAACTCCACGTAGTTCATCGCTACGGGATATTCAGCCGCCATAGGATTGATGCGCAGGAGCTTGTCAACTTCACGGTTGAAATGTTCCATCGCTGCCTTAGGCCAGTTCTTGCTTTCGGCACGCTTCCTCAGCTTCTCTACTTCCTTGTCCGGGCCATCGTACCCAAGTTCATCCTGGAGTACCTTGATCTGCTGACGCAGAAAGTAATCCCGTTGTTGCTGATCAATATCGGTATGGACTTTCTTCTGGATCTCATGTTTGATCTCCAGCATCTGAATATCCTTCATCATATACTGAAGCAACAAAGTCGCTCTGTCCACAAGATTTTGAGTTTCGAGGATCTTTTGTTTGTCAGAAACGTCGACGTTCAGGTTAGATGAAAGGAAATGTACGAGGAATGACATGCTGGCGATATTATCCAGCGCTACCTGTGCTTCCTGTGGAATCTCGGGATTGAGTTTAAGTATCTTCGTAGCGGCATCTTTCAGCGACTGGATAAGCGCTTTTGTTTCCTTCCCGTTGGCGTTCATG
>JAEYXN010000061.1 GCA_023431285.1 Bacteroidota bacterium | reverse complement strand
CGTATTTCGTGTGCGAGGTGAATGGCCAGATCGTCGGAGGAGCGGGTATCGGTCCCGTTACAGGAGCACCATCGGAAATCTGCGAACTCCAAAAGATGTATTTTCTTCCCGTCGCACGAGGAAAAGGATACGGTAAGCAAATCCTGAAACGATGCATAGCCGAAGCACGGGGAATGAAATATGAAAAGATCTACTTAGAGACATTTCATACGATGAGCGACGCGATAAGATTATACGAAGCTTTGGGGTTCAAGAAAATTCCTACGAGTATCGGAAGTACTGGCCACTTTGCCTGCGATAATTTTTTTCTTCTTGCGCTTACAGACTCACTTTGAAGAAAACATATAATCGAGAGTAACATTCAAAAAGCTTTTCAACCCGAGTTGCAGTGCTTTTTCGTCCATCATGAAATCCGGCGTGTGATGCGACATGGTGAGTGGATCTTTATCTGGCGGGCATGCGCCAACGAAGAAGAAAAATCCAGGGACTTTTTGCTGATAATAGGCGAAATCCTCTGCGCCGGTCTGAGCTGGAATTCGGATAACATTGCCTTCGCCAGCAGCCCTGTTCAGAGCGGCAATCATTTTCTCCGTGAGAGTTGGATCATTATAAGTTACCGGTGTCTTCTTGTCGAATGTAACTTCTGCAGTAGCACCTGATGCAGCGGCGATGTTCGTAGCAATCCGAACGATGCTTTCATGGATCTGCTTCTGCATTTCCGGATCGAAAGTTCTTATCGTGCCAGCCATTTCTGCTGTTTCCGGGATGATGTTTTCGCGAACGCCGGAAGATATCCTTCCGAAACTTACCACTGCGGGCTCTTTCGTTAAGTCGACCTGTCTGCTCACTACAGTTTGAATGGCGTTGATAATCTGAGCAGAAATCACAATCGGATCCACCCCAAGCCAGGGCGCAGCACCGTGAGACTGTTTTCCTTTTACTTTGATTTCGAACCAGTCTGAGGCGGCCATCGTCCCGGCAGACTTATATCCGATCTGCCCTACTTTGCGTATAGCCTGCACGTGAAGACCCAGGATCGCATCTACATGAGGATTTTCGAGTACCCCTTCCTTGACCATAAGAGCTGCGCCACCTTCTTCCCCCGCAGGAGGACCTTCCTCCGCAGGTTGAAAGATAAACTTGATTGTTCCACGAAGATCCTTTTTGTTTCTCGCGAGGACTTCAGCCAGTCCCATCAAAATCGCGACGTGAGCATCGTGCCCACATGCATGCATCACTCCGGTCTCCCTCCCATTATACATCGCCACTTCTTTTGACGCGAATGGAAGGTCGCCCCGTTCAGTTACAGGTAACGCATCCATATCCGCGCGCAAGCCGATCACCGGTCCGGGCTTGCCGGTTTTCAGGAGGCCAACAACACCAGTGTGCGCAACGCCTGTATCAATCTCAATTCCAAGTGAAGCCAGGTGTCGTGCAACATACTTTGATGTTTTGAACTCGCGGTTTGACAACTCAGGATACTGATGCAAATGTCGTCGCCACGCGATAACCTTTTCTTCAAGCTGAATTGCCTGATCGGTAAGCTTTTTGTTCAATTGTGCGGGAGCTTGCGCAAGGCAGGATATTGCAGCAAAAAGAATGACAATGAGGTTGATGGATTTGATCATAAGCAAGTGTTTGTCGCAATCAAAAGTAAAGAAACATCGACTAAACATTGTAAATTGTGATGATGGAGTGGATCAGAATTTTTTCATCTTCTGAAGAGGCGCTACAGAGGCTGGCAGGAAAGAGCGCCCAGTTGCTGGTTATCGGCAATCGAAGGATCTGTCTTGCCGCCAGCAATGGACATTTCCACGCTGTACAGGATTCGTGTCCTCACAATGGTGAATCCCTCTCGGGAGGGAAGGTTAATCATGTGGGTGAGATCGTGTGCCCGTGGCATAACTACCGGTTTGATCTTCGCACCGGACGCGCCTGCGATTCAAGCTGCGCAGACCTTAAGGTATATGCTATCAAAGATGATGAGACAGGATTTTTTATTGGCATTTAAAATAGATTAATTTTCTTTACGTTGTCCAGGAATCGCGCTATAACGTGGCCCCCACAAATGGAGAAAGTCTTTCGAATTATTCTGTTGTTATTGATTCTTAGTATCCCGGCCGAGGGCCAGATACAGTTTACGGAACAGCATTTTCTTACTAAAGTCAAAGGCGGAGGTCCTGTCCCCGCGGACCTGTTGAAAGGGAAGACGTTAGTTCTGCATTCATTCACATTCACGGATTCAGAGTTGAATTCTGTGCAGGAGTATTTTCAGCGTACCGGGATCGACGCCGTTTCATATTATCCGCTGGATGTAATCATGGCTGGACGCGATGTCGCTGCTGTTTTCGCGGAAGAATTCAACCGACGCGAAATTAAATTTGTGTGTATACTCGAAAAACTGCCCGACGCATTTCGGTTCACCTTTTTTCCATTCAATGGCAAAGTATCTCTGACGGATGAGGGGTTCGCAGGATGGCAGGTGTCAGATAAAAATCTGGTCGAAGCGCTCAAATCAATTTTGAGAGCAACATCAGGTAGCGTGAAGAAATCCAACCTGCTTATCAATTCTCTCCCGGAAGAAGGCGCCTTGCAAAATCCCATCAAAGGAAGAAGGAATGAATTCTATGCTGCCGACATGAAGATAGATCTGGTTGCGATACCAAAGTTTGGGAATGAAGAAATGGATCGGGAGCTTGAAGCGCTGATTGCTGCAAACTTTCCATTCAAGTATAAGATGGTGGAACCGGATATACCTGAAAAAGAATTAAGGAAGCAGGGAATGTTTTATGTGATGTGCGTGGTTCAAACACGAGCCAAGGTTGCACAAGCTTTACTTGGCTACAATGCTGCGAAATCAGAGACCGCGGTAGTGAGCGTCACCTATCCAGATGGTCAGCAACAGCTGAGAAACATTCCGGCGAATGCACCAGTATACAAGATTTATTTCAAGCATATCGATTCGGGAAATGTCTTTCTCGGAAATAAATGGGATGCCGATCTTACCTGGCAAAGCGCGCTGATGAACCAGATCCGTGGAATGAAAGCTGAACTTCGACTGAACTAAATCTACCTGTCCAAAAGTTGCCTTTACATTAGACCGACTCACTGTAACATTTAATGGAATCAAAAAAAGGCCGGCTCAGATCAGAGGCGGCCTTTTTTCTGTTGCTAAATTTCTACTGAACCATTTTTGCAATCTGCGGAAGAGGCAGTGAATTAGCCCACTTCGTAATTTCCGCTTCGTTACTCTCATTAGCGACGAGAGTTATCAGCGTAGAATTCATTGGTATCTGAAGAGTATAATCAGTCTTACCAGTGTCAGAGTCTTCTGATTTCTGCAGAATAGATTTATAGCCCTGGATCTTAATGATCTTTTGAGAACCATCGCCAGAGTTACCCACGAACGGAATTGAAAGTATAGCATTGAGAGATGCGATCAGTGGAGAGTTGCTGATGATGTCAAGCGTTGCCGTCTTATCTCCCGTGCCATAAATTCTGTGAACGGAAACGCCGGCGAAGCCTGTGTTTGCTGCTACATTATCCGATTTCGTCTCCGCTGCCAGAGCATCAAATTTTAGAGGGAGAATCTTAAGCATCTCCTTTCCCACGAGAACATCGATATCATTTAACATTTGCTGCATTGCAAATCTTGCGTCTTCAAGATTTCCGGATCCGTAAGATGACTTGGCAGTTGCGAGATTTTTATTGAAATCCTGAGCAAACCCGACGTTTGCTGCAACGACGAAAAGAACAAGAGATATATTTTTAAGCATGGTATTCAGGTTAATGTGTCTTTACTATTTCTCGCCTAGCATGTTTTTGATGCCATCGATATCAAACTCATTCGCCGCCGCCATCATCTCTTGTTCACTTGCGAAGTTGATACCCTCCCAGACAATCAGGGACGACTGTCCGAGCGGAACACTGAGCTTATAACCTGAACCTTCATCGTATTCAATGACTGCGCGATATCCTTTCACTTTTACCTGCTTCCAGTTCTGTTGTCCATTTGTCTGCTGCGCATAACCACCATTCGCCAGATACATATTTACGGCACTCATCCATGCAGAATTGTTGGCAATGGTCGCGGTTAACTGTTTGTCATCGTTTAGGTATTCGCGGTGAATAGTAAGGCCTGCCCAGCCCCATCCGGTAGATGTGACCTGATCCGACTCAGATTGCTTTAGTAAACCTTTGACAGACTCTGGCAACGACTTGAGAACTTTATTTCCGATTTCAAGCTCTACACCCAGCATGGCCTGCTGAACAGCGTATCGGGCTTCGCCATAGCTTGCAGATTTGTAAGCGGACTCTGCGTCGGCGAGATTCTGATTGACATCTGGAGGGGTAGTGATCAAACCCCCTCCTCCTTTATTTGTGGGTCGATTTCCCGAATTGGAAGAGTTTCCTGTAGACCCCGGGTTGCTTCCGTTGTTACCCGTGTCAACGCCTGTTTTTTCGGAAGCCTTTTTATCGATGGCCTTTTCGGCGGCTTGTTCCGCTTTCTGCTTTAACTTGCCCACCAGGCCCTGGCCCGTCGCGGACAAGGAGATTCCTGCTAGAAGGCATACCAGGAGAATTTTGCTCGTCATAGATTAGGAGTTGTTGTGAATTCAAAAATACGGATTATTGCATGATGGGTTGCAGATTTTCGTCATCAAACTGATCGCATGGAATCGAAGTTTAAAAAAAAAATAGCTTTCAATTTCTTGCTTGAACACCTGGATTCTCTTCAACCTCTCGTCAGACCGATGTTCGGGTGTCACGCAATATATGTTGATGGAGTCCTGGTGCTGACCACACGCGATAAGGAAAAATCGGATAATGATGACGGTGTCTGGATTGCGACCACCAGGGAACACCACGAGGGCCTGCGTCAACTCCTTCCCTCGATGCGCTCCATCGGCGTGCTGGGTCAGGGAGAAACCAACTGGCAAATTATTCCGAAAGACTCGTCGACATTCGAAGAAGAAGTTGCGACGGTCTGTGACCTTATCGTCAAACGAGATCCCCGCATTGGATCTGCGTCAAACCAACGCAAATCACGTCCCCGGAAGACTACTCGGAAACGCTGAACACCAGATTGATATTCGTGAAGTAGACGGTCGTCATACCTTCGAAAAGTGAATCAGTCCCCACTACCAGCCATAATTCACCCCTGCTGTTTGTTCGCGAGATGAATGGCGTGTAGGAATTCGAATTGCCTTTGGTTGTCGTATTATAATCGGTCAAGGGATTGGCAACACCAATGTCCCCAAAGGAGATCGCGTTTTCACCCGAAGTTGTGTCGCTGCCCTTGTCAATATTCAAAACATAGTAACCGTTTTCGATCACCTTCTTCGGCTCAAGTTCGCTTGCTCCTCCCTTGAGAATAATACCCTGTCCGGCAAGAGCATTCGAAACAAGACGGACTTCAAATACGACGTTATAATTTGTATTAGGACGAAGACCGCTGATCTTTTTCTTGATGAACATGAAAATATCCCCGCTGACATTATTGCAGCTTAGCATGTAGGCATTTCCACTAATGCTGGATGGGGCTGACGTTGTGTGGCCGGCCTCCCATTGATAAATTGAATCAGCCAGCGGATTCTCACTTACGGGGTAATCCGTAAAGTCCGAAGTCCAACCCTCAAGGCCGCCAGAAAAGTTAAAATCCATTGAAAAAATCTCGATACCATCAGGTTCGTCCGCCAGGGAACAAGAGGAAAGAAGAACAACAATAAGATAAAAGATCAGTCTGCGCGTTTTCATTTTCAAAGCATCTACCCCATAGACACAAGCACCTAACGGAAAGTTGTAAGAAAGCGTGATAACGTTGAACGATCGATTTTAGAATTCAACACTAAATTTAAAACACTTCCGTCTTATTAAGAACTCAGGCTATGCAAAGACCGTTCTTATTCGCAAGTCTAGTACCTATGGACTATTTTACAGAAGAAAGATTCCCGTTTCCCTCCAAGCTAAGTGTTCGCCTGCTGCTGGAATACTGGGAAAGAAATATCCGTCAACCCCACGTCCGGGAGTTTACACGTGGGATTCAGGAGTATATCGACAATGCCCCCGAGCTGAGGGAGCCGATCGAAGATCCTTCGGTGCTTGAAAAACATCGACCCTTCATTGAGTACCTGATGAGCGCGGTCATTCCCCCGGCCAGTCACAAAAACGATCTTGTTGCTGCCATTCAAACGTTTACTTTCCTGCCCCTTTTTCAAAGTGAAGCTTTCAGGAAGACGATTGACATTAGCCAGATCGAACACAAAGCGCAGGTGAATTTTCCTGGCAGTGTCAAGATGGGCAAAATGGTGAAAGGGTGCCTTATGGTCCTTGAAAAGTTTTACCAGATGACGTCGCTATCCGACAGACCCGTTCTATTTACCTGGCAAGATGAGCAAACGGGGCTTGACAGAGTTTATAAAGTTGAGGTAGACCATCAGTTTTGCGAAGTAATTGCACATAAGGATCCACCACCCATCGATAAGCAGGTCCTAAAATTCCTGATGGAAAAGACCTATGATCTCGACCTCTGGTTTCAATACATTCATCCTGAGAACTTCGAATTCCGGGGTTTCGTGGTGCTGCGAATGATCGATGTAACGGAGCAGGAGATGCTGTCTTCGATAAAGTATGATCTCCTTGGAAAGAACGCCGTACTCAAACCGGAAAGCTTTGCAAAAATCCAGCATAAGCTGAGGTCTCTTTTTCAGATTCCTGAGATCCGTCTCGGCGTCGCGTATTTCGATCCAAACAATAATCTGGTTCTTAATAGCGCTGAAACGGGTTGCTGGAAAAGTCTCGCTGAAGATTCTTCCCGCGGATGCAATTGTGGTGAAGATTACGCGGGCTCGGTATATGAGCGAAGCTGGATGGAGAAACGCTATATCACGATAGAAAATCTTAAGGATTATCCATTCCGATCGAAGGTAGAGGAGGTTCTCCTGGCGAATGGCGTCAACAATATTCTTCTGGCACCACTTATCGATGAGGATGAAACCATTGGGATGCTTGAACTGGCAACACCCACAGCAGGCAAACTGAATTCTGTCAGCGCGCACAAGGTTGAGAACGTTTTGCCGATGTTCACGGCAGCAGTGAAGAGGGTCAAAGAAGAGATGTCGACTGAAGTTCGTGCAATCATACAGGAAGAATGCACGGCCATTCACCCGACAGTTCAATGGAGATTCTTTGAAGCAGGTGTAAACCTGATGAACAAACGCAGGAATGGAGAAAAGGCCGTGTTGGAAGAGATCGTTTTCAAGAATGTGTATCCTCTTTTTGGAATGGCGGATGTCCGGAATTCCTCAATAGAAAGAAACTCGGCAATCCAGAATGATTTGCTGGAGAATCTCTCTTTGGTGAAAGAACTCCTTACTGAAATTAACCAGGAACGTCGTCTTCCTCTTTTGGAAGAAGTAATTTTCAAGACGGAGAGCCAGCTGAAAAACCTCGGCCGTGGCCTTGCGTCCGGGGATGAGAACAATGTGTTGGATTTTCTCCGCCACGAGATTGAACCACTGGTCAGGCATTTCGGGACCGATGCTTCTTTGCAGCCTTCTATTCGCCGATATCAAGCGGAGATCGATTCGGCTGCAGGGTTCGTCTATAAACGCCGCCGTGCCTTCGAAGAAAGTCTTCAGCAAATCAATTCGACAATCAGCTCCTACCTCGATGAAGCAGAAATGGGAGCGCAGCAAATGTTTCCGCATTATTTCGAAAAATATAAAACGGATGGAGTGGAGTATAGCCTGTACGTTGGAAGTGAACTGGTAAAGGACCGTCGATTCGATCCTTTCTATTTGAAGAACTTCCACCTCTGGCAGTTGCTCACAATGAGTGAAGTCTATCGCCGTGTGGAAAAGTTGAAACCCTCACTGAAGACTCAGCTGGACATTACACAACTTATCCTCGTGCACGATCAACCGATTTCTATCCGGTTCCGCCCGGACGAAAAACAGTTTGACGTGGATGGCGCATATGACATCCGTTATGAGATCATCAAGAAACGAATTGACAAAGCGTTCATAAAGAACACGCATGAACGCATGACACAACCGGGTAAAGTTGCCGTAGTGTATAATCAGTCGCGTGTGGAGGATGAATTCAAAAGGTATTTTCAATATCTGAAAGCGCGAAATCTTGTCGCCGGCGAGATTGAGGAAATAGAACTTGAAGAATTGCCGGGCGCTACAGGCCTCCGCGCTCTGAGGTTCCAGCTAACTAAGGAAGAACCCGGATCGGAGGACCTCACGAAAGAGTTTCTTCTGAAGGATATTGAGGAAGCACTGAGGGTTCACTAACAGCAGCGGTTACGTCAGGCATTAGAAGCATTTGCCTCTTCTTGTTCTTGCGCATCCAAAAGATTCCCATAACAGGTGTATACAAAAAGTAGGTCATGCCTGAAAAGAATCCAGCCCATGGACTCCCGTGCCACGCGATGGCTACACACACGGAAATAAATGGGACCACCGCCATGCAAAAATTTGCCTGCATACTCGCTTTCGTGTCGAACAGTTCAATTGTATTGAGTTCAAGCTCGGCGTCATGCCGCAAGGCGTAAACGTACATGAGGGCAATGACCAGAAAGATAGCGGTGGCGCCCACCCCATAAATTATCATAAGGTCTCCCATGTGAGTTCCAAGGTAAGTCGCCTTCAGTTCCTCATAAAAACTCTCAGGACCGAACCATTTCGTCAGAGGAATAAGAATCGCTTTGGTAAGAAACTTCAGGGGATAAACATAGAAGAGAACCAGAACCAGAAAGAAAGCATTCAGGGTGATGATAGTCGCATTCCTTAACCCGTATCGGAAAAAAAATATGAAATGCTGATGCCAGATCATCACGATTAATGTGATGCATAAAAAGAAGGGAATAATTTCCCACGTGAATCTCTTTATCTGGTCAAAACTTGTCGGAGGGCTTGTGGAAATTAGAAGAAGAGTGATAGCCAGCGCAAAGCACGCATCGCTGAAGTTTTCCAGACGGCCAGACTCCTGGCCCCGGAATCGGAACTCTTTGTTCATCCCGATAAAATGCTTCTGTAGGCTTTCGCGGATCACAGGTTATGAAGCTAACATTTTTTGATCACTTATTCAATTGTACGGTCTTCGTCGGAAAGACTGCTTCGAAAAGGTGATGCAGAATGATGGATTTTTATGGCCTTCCTCGCCAAAACAAATCCAATCAAGAGGGAAGCAATGGATCCCATCCAAACCCCGGTGTAAACTCCTTTTATCTCGGCGATAAAAAGAAAATAATCATAAGCACCATGGAACAGCGTTGCCACCAGAAGAGCCAGTACTGAATAGAACAGCTCGTTCGAATGAGTGAATTTTGCTTTGCCAAGATAATACCCCATCAAAACTCCGAACACAGCATGGGCCGGTACCGCCGTGAACATCCTCGTAATGCCTGTCATGAAACCAAACTGATAAACGTACATTACGTTTTCAAGAGTAGCGAATCCCATACTTACCATCAGCGCATAGACAATGCCATCGAAGGGTTCATTAAAATTATTGTTCCTGTAAAGAATGAACCTGACAAAAACGAATTTGCTTAACTCTTCGATAAAGGCCACTTTGAAAAATGCATTGACGAACTGCGAGATTATGTCGTCGTCTTTTGTGAAAAGAAAGCTTTCTATGGGGTAACTGATAAAGAGCGTCAGAATGGCGCTTAACCCGCCATACAGGAAACTGATCGCCAGGAGTCCGACAGGTTCCCTTTCATGATGATCTTTGAGATAAATGTAGATCCCGATGGCGACACCAGGAGCAAGGGCGAGTGAAATGAGCGTTAAGAATTCCATCAAAAAAAATTGACGACCCAAGTTAATGAATCGCCAATTCTAAGAAGCAGATTTCTTCACTACTCGATATGTTCCTCAACCTGGTCCATCTTTGCCGATGTATACTTGCCGGATGTTGCAAAAATTATCTTGCCATCCGGGTCGAGAACAAAGAAGTATGGAATGTCCTTCTTTTCGAAGTCCAGACTTTCTTTGTAGGTCTTTAACTCTCCTTTGTAGAATAGAACATACGGTAAGAGTTGAGGGTCAATGTTTTTCAGGGCCTTGCGTTTGGCTGTGCCGGTAGCCGCCGCGTTGACACCAGTGAACATAGGCACAAAATATACATTCACATCATAGGAAAATCCGGAAAGCACTCCGTTCGTTTTCTGAATAAATTTTTCGAACACAGGTTGAAACCAGCTATTCAGCTCGTCTTCCGATTTCTTCGAGTAAGCCAGACCCAGCAATGTATACTTGCCCTTTACATCACCCGGAAGTTTCACCTTCTTGTCCTCCACGGTCTCCGCTTCCATCAATGGAAATTGTTTTCCAACCACCTGCGCTTTTACGGTCGTGATTGAGACTAGAAGGGCCAACATTAAAAGATATCTCATACAATTGGATTTATCTCAAAAGGTACTAATTCCTTATGAGTGATTCGGAAATGTGTATTGTTTTCAAACAATTTCGAACAAACCCGCTCGCAAGGTTTTGGTAGTCACAGATCAATAAGCTTCGTTCCACTCGACAGCAGAAATTCAAACGTAAGATTAATGCAGAAGATACTCGCCGAGCGAGTAAAGGCCCAGGGAAATCAGGAGGAAACCGGGAACCTTTCTCATGAAGGGATATTGCGACATTTGACTCATCACGCTTTTGCTGAGATAAGCCAGCGCAACCAGAAGGAGGAGTGCTCCCGCAAAGACACCGGCGAGATAAGCGTGAAGTCTGACGGTTGTTGAAAGCTCGATCCAGTTCTGACCGCGAAGGTATGCCGTGACGGCAATCCAGTAAGGAATAGCCAAAGGATTGAGTATTCCCTGAAAGACACCCCGCCTGTATCCACTGTTGGAAAAACGCTTGAGGTACTTTGGTGTAATATTTTTGGAAGGCAAAACATTCACCAGGCCCAGTCCTATAAGCATAATGATTCCAATGATCTGGATGTTATCGGTAATCACGGGAGATGAACTGATAAGCCGCTCAAACTTAACGGCAATCCATGCATAGGGGTATTCAATGAGCGCAGCAGTGAACGCAAAACGAATTGCTGTTTTCACCTTGTTCTCGAGGCCAAGTTGCACCACAGTCAGATTGATGGTTCCCGGAGGAATAGAACCAGCGAAACTAAGGACAAACGCTATTAAGAAATTGCTTAAGGCAATCATGACTGCTGGCGTGATCGGGTGTTTTTCTTAAAACGCTGGTAATGGGAAACGGCTTCCTTCAATGAAAGAAAGTCAACACCCAGGCGCTTATTCTCTAATGAAATTTCGTAGATGGTGCTCCAGTGACGGATGAGCACTCCGACAGCGCGGAAGAAGGAAAATTCCGGGTCGTACATATGTGCGGGCTCCGCACCGCATCCGTTCAGTTCGAGAATGACGACATTCCCTTTCGCAAGATCTTCAATACTTCCACAGCGGAGATCGAACCGACCAAAGAAAAACCCTGGTATCTGCATCGAGATCCTGTCAAAGCTCTTCTCCAGCTCGTCCGTTATAAGATGATTCGCGTTAATGAACTTTGTTCCCAGAGAATGATTCCCTATAGAAACCAACTCAAGACGCTCTCCCGCGGGAAGAATTCTATCGAGCTTGTTCCTGTATTGTGATTGAAGTGAAGGCCACTGGAGTTTTGCACGCTCCTTCGAAAGAATTAATTCCTGTAGTGTAGATCTTCCGTTGCCTTCGACGAAAAGCATCTCTTTCATCACTACGGACGTCACCCGACCACGCAAGGCGGATGGATGGCGTTCATAGAGGACACCAAATTCCATTGGTAAAGACACAAATTCCTGGATCAGAAAATCGTGAGACATTTCTTCCATATAATTCGCCGCCTCTGTTGCATCGTTTATCCTTCGCACCATGAATCCTCTTTCTCCGATGTCTGGCTTGAAGATCAAGGGATAATTCAGATTGTTTTCAGTGAGAATACTTTCAATCGCGGCATTGGCGTTCGTTCTTTTGAACAGGCCAGTCCTGGGACGGACGTTTTCGGGAACAAGGCGCAAGACATCGTATTTCGACTCGCCAAACATTCCTCCCATGAGTATTCCAGGGTTTGACGCAGTGAAAAAAGTAAACGACCCTGCACGTAATGACAACCAGGGATAGTAGAAAAATATTGGAAACTGAAGAATTCCGAAAGGCCAGTATTCCCAATGGCGCAGTCTGATGAAAAATGTACTTTGAAGAATTCGCCGCCAGAGAGACATTCGGAACAATTAACCGCTAACCTTAGGAGAGCGTTTATGTCTGATAGTTGATGCTGCGATTCCGAACCCCTCTGGCAATTGGATTTCCGGAGCCACCTCGCGAACGCCGATTTTTATGATCGCCATATGATGAACAGCGTGCTCAATATTGTAAACCAATTCCCGGCCAGTGGTGCTATCAAAACTTTCAAAGGACTCTACGTCGGGATCGTAACTTACTTCGAGACGAATCGGACGGTCTTCGTCAAGAGAAGAAACAAAGCTCGATATTCGGGAAATAGTGTCTAAGGCGAGACCGCGATCAGATTCAACGCTTTTATCATGACTCCGTAAATCATAATTCACGAAACCGGATGAGCAGCCCTGCTCAAAGCACAGGAAAAACTCAAGTGTGTGGCGTACGTGCTGACCAATGGTAGAGTGGCTCAGCGCGGGGACTGGCTTGACAAAGTCTCCGTCTGATAGCGAATGTACCAGGTCCGACAACTGCAGAAGAATCTCATTACATGCACTCTTAAATTTCATAAAGGTGGTGGAATGGTCAAATATAATTTTTTCCTCCTTGAAACATTCATTGGAAACTATCTCCCCCAGGAATTTTCTATGGGCTGCCGGCATAGGATGTGGCTGGTCAACAGACGCCCGAACTATTCCACATATAAAACCAAACCTTTGAGGTATTCCCCCTCAGGATGGAATATGGAAACGGGATGATCCGCTGGCTGAGAAAGGTGATGGAGAACCTTAATGTTTCTGCCGGCCTGGATTGCTGAAGAAACAACGGTATCATAAAAAAGTTGACGGTCGACAACCTGCGAACAAGAGAAGGTGAAAATGATTCCACCAGGTCTGATTACTTTCATGGCTTCTGCATTCAATCGCTGATATCCCTTAACTGCCTGGTGACGGGCATCCCGATGTTTTGCGAAAGCTGGTGGATCAAGCACGATCACATCATAGTGATCCTTTTTGTCTTTAAGAAAATCAAAGGTATCGACGGCAACTGACTTATTGAGCGCAGAATTGAATCCGTTCAATTCAAGATTCTTACGCGTCAGGGCAATCGCACGCTCCGATGCATCCACTGAATGAACAAACTCTGCCCCTCCCTGTAAGGCCGCGATCGAAAAGCCTCCCGTATAGCAAAACGTATTCAAGACCTTCTTTTTCAGACAAAAGTTTGAAAGGAGTCGACGGTTTTCTCTCTGATCGAGAAAGAAGCCTGTCTTCTGCCCTTCCTCCCAATCGACGTAAAATTTGTTATTGTGTTCCAGAACGATATGGGGAACAACTCCTAATCCGGATAAGTATTCATTCCGGTAGTGGTCGGAGTTTTTCACACCAAGTGTCGCCTGACTTTTATAATAAATTGCTGTGCACTCATCACCCAATGCGAGGGATACTGCGGCAGTAATCTTTTCCCTGTCCGCGTGCATTCCCAATGAATGAGCCTGAACAACGGCAACCCCATTGTACATGTCTATAACCAGCCCCGGAAGTCCGTCTCCCTCAGCGTGGATCAGCCGATATGCATTCGTTGATTCAGAAGGCAGGCCGGATGTCAATCTCAGATTTCTTGCCTGTGAAAGGCGTTCTTCCCAGAAATGAGGGGATGGAGGTGTCTTTGCAAATGACAAGAGACGCACTGTAATGCTTCCATTCTGGTAATGCCCAAAGCCCAAAGTCTGCCCTTTGAAATCACTTACCTCAACCCATGAGCCATCCCTGATTTCACCCTCGCGATTTTGTATCGCGCCTGAAAACACCCAGGGGTGGAACCTGGCGATCGAGTGCTCCTTCCCTTTTTTCAAAATGATCTTACCTGCGATTTCCATAAACAAAGCGTCAAAAGTAAAGAAGCATGACTACAAACGGAACTGCTGAGGACCTTTAACCACAATTGCTTTGTCGTGACAAGCGGAAATCAGAAATGCCAGCGACTTTATTAATGGCACCGATTTCTAACCGAAGTTCCTGCAGTCTTAACCAATGGTCACACAGACAGAACTTAAGTCCGAAGGATTTCGTACTTAAATAGGAAGTAAAAAACTGGCAGACTAGATCGCTCAGCTGAGCGGCAGGAAACTGACAAAATTTCGTCCTTGCAGATCTGCCTGATATTTGCTTCGGTCAACTAAACAAAAGGTCAAACTATGAAAAGATTTGCTTCTTTATTTTTTGCAGCCGTGCTGGGAAGCGCCAGCACAATCACAGCAGTAAAATACCTTGACAAGGATAATCAAAAGGTTAAGATCGAATATCTCAATGGCGTCCCTGCTTCGAAGGTTGCTTACAAAGTCGACGAGAATGGAAAAGTAGTGCCGCTCGATTTTACGACAGCTGCCGAGAAGGTGATGCCTGCCGTTGTACATATTAGGTCCACACAAGAGTCTGCACCTCGCGGCCAGAATCCAAATTCGACAGACCCTTTCCGCGAATTTTTTGGCCCAAGATTTTATCAACAAGGCCCAAGTCAGAGTTCCGGCTCGGGTGTGATCATCAATGAGAACGGATATATCGTAACCAACAATCACGTTGTTCAGGATGCCGCAATTGTGGAGGTTACACTATATGACAATAGAAGCTTCAAAGCAGAAGTAATAGGAACAGATCCGGATACAGATCTGGCTCTTGTTAAAATAGAACAGAAAGGGTTGCCTTTCCTTTCTTTCGTAAATTCTGATGAAGCTAAAGTAGGCGAATGGGTACTCGCAGTTGGAAACCCGTTCAATCTTAACTCTACCGTTACCGCCGGGATTATCAGCGCGAAAGGAAGGAACATAAATATCCTGAGTCGGAATAGTGAAGGAGGGAGCACAGCAATTGAATCGTTCATTCAGACTGACGCGGCTATAAACCCTGGTAACAGCGGTGGTGCTTTGGTCGAATTGAACGGAGGTCTACTTGGCATAAACACAGCGATCGCTAGCCCGACCGGAGCTTATAGCGGATATGGATTTGCGGTGCCGTCCAATATCGTGAGCAAGATCGTCGAAGATCTGATTAAATACGGAACAGTACAACGGGGATGGCTAGGCGTCAGCATCGGAACAGTTACAGGCCAGGTAGCGAAAGAATATGATCTGTCGGTTACAGATGGTGCTTATGTCTCTGGGTTCGCCGCTAACAGCTCTGCGAAGGCAGCAGGCGTTCAGGAAGGTGATGTCATTGTGAAAGTAGATGAGACTCCGGTTCGCTCAAGTACTGCGCTTACCGAAGTAATAGGATTACACCGCCCCGGTGACCGCGTTTCATTGACCGTAAACCGTAAGGGCAAAGAGCTTGTCATTCCTGTAACATTGAAATCGAAAGATGGAAAAGAGGGAGTGATAAAGCCTGAAGAAAAGTCGGGCTATGCAGTGCTTGGCTTCAATCTTGAAGAAGTTGATGCAAAAGTTCTGAAAAAACTCGATATTACTAACGGTGTTCGTGTGAAATCGCTTGGCAATGGCAAGATTGCCCGATACACAGACATGCGCGAAGGCTTCATCATCACTAAAGTCAACGATGTGCCGGTGAAGTCCGTTAAAGAGTTAGATGAAATATTAAAGAAAAAGAAAACAGGTGAATTGATCATCTTGTCGGGAACGTATGAAGACTTCCCAAGAGAATTCAATTATGCTTTCAGATTGTAAATCAAAAATGTTCTATGAGGAGACTGTTTAGAAAAGGCGAACGTGTTCGCAGCAAGATCGACGGCAAGGTAATGGAGGTTCTAAAGTACATCAAAGACAATTTCGTTGAGGTAAAATGGTTTGATCTGGAGAAGAAGGAGATCCGGATTAATAAGATCAAAGAAGACAAGCTCTCCAAGGCGGCGTAGTGACGCCATAAAGTAAAGTAAGTAAACGTTAACCGGTGATCTCATCGGTTAACGTTTTCGTCTCAGGTCATTAACTTTTCCACTACCTTTGCGGTTAGTGTAAAAAAGTACTGTTATCAAGAAATTTGAAATACCTTCCTATTACCGGTCGTCAATCACCGGAAAGGTCAAAGAATCGCGTAGGATAAAAGATCTGCGAAAGCAGGATTTCTCACCCACGGTTCTGGACTTTGGCCCCGTAGTATTCTATCTGGCCAGACATTTCGGCTTCTGCTATGGGGTTGAAAACGCCATTGAAATCAGCTACAAAGCTTTGGAAGAGAGTTCAGAAAAGCGAGTCTTTCTTCTGAGCCAGATGATCCATAACCAGGAGGTAAACAACGATCTCCAGACAAGAGGCGTCAGATTTATCATGGATACTGACGGCACCCAGCTAATTCCCTGGGAAGAGCTTCATGCTAATGATATCGTCATTGTGCCGGCATTCGGTACTACTGTTGAAATCGAGCATTTGCTTCTTGACAAAAGCATAGAAGTCCAGAAATACAATACTACGTGTCCTTTTGTTGAGAAAGTCTGGAACCGGTCTCAGAAGCTGGGCTCCGAAGATTATACCGTCATCATTCATGGGAAACCAAAGCACGAGGAAACGCGTGCTACTTTTTCTCATAGCGCCGTCAACGCGCCTTCTGTCATAATACGTGATATGGAGGAGGCGCAACGGTTGGGCCAGATCATTCTGGGAATTCTTCCGCGTGAAGCTTTTTACGAACTGTTTAAAGATAGATTCTCTCCAGACTTTAATCCGGATATTCATTTCCACAGATTGGGAGTAGTGAATCAGACCACGATGCTAGCCACAGAAACTCAAGGCATCGCAGACTATCTGCGTAACGTAATGGCTGAAAAATTCGGAGAGGCAAATCTCCGGGACCACTTTGCCGATACGCGGGATACTCTCTGTTACGCTACAAATGACAATCAGGACGCCACCTATCAGCTACTGGAAACAGATGCAGATCTGGCAATAGTGGTGGGAGGTTACAACAGTTCAAATACCTCGCACATCGTTGAGCTGTGCGAACGAAAGTTTAGTACTTATTTCATCAATTCTGAAAAGGAAATAAGGAGCCCCGTTGAGATTCACCACTTTGATTATCATAAAAAGGAAAAGCGTGTTACGATGGATTATATCCCTGCAGGCCGTCCGGCGAAGATTGTGCTGACAAGCGGGGCATCATGCCCGGATACGCTCGTAGACCGGGTACTTCTTCGGGTGTTGGAATTCTTCGAAGGCGCGAAAAGCGTGGACGAAGTGATGGCAAACTTTAAATAAACAAAAAGGACCGGCTTCTTCCGGTCCTGCATCTCAATTAGATTTTCTCTTTCTTGGATTTCGACTCTTCCTTTTTGGCTTTTGAGTCATCAACCTTTTTACCATTCCGGTGCTCGCCCAGGATGATAACATCTTTTGTGTTTTGATATTGTTTCACAGCTTGCATCATCGCTTCGTGGCTGTCGCGGATCAGGATCATACCTGTTTTTGCTCCTTTATTGCGAACCTCGAGCCAAAATCCATCTTTTTTCTTCTTTGGTAATACCGGAGGACGTCCCATTTTGTAGTGATTTTTAGTGACCGGAAGGCCAACTTTTAGCCTTCGAATGTAGAACCTTGGAAATCAAGGAATAGTTCAAGCGGACAAGATGAAGAAAATATATGAATTCTCTGATATGTCCGACGACAAAACTCTAAAACCGCAGGTTGAAAAGTAGGTTGAAAGCAGTAGAGATTAACTACGTTTGACGGTGATCAAATTTATGAAACGCATTTCCTCGATTGTAATCTCCGGGCTTATCTGTTGGAACGTTGTTGCACAGGACCTTCCCGACTCTGTGATCCTTATGGATCCTTACACTATTCACGGGTATCTTTATAATCGCCCCCTGTCGGAAGCTCCAGCCCCGGTGGCAATTATCGCTGATGAGGACCTGGAACGGTTTGGAGGTGTTAATCTACTGCCGGTAGTAAACACTGTCCCCGGTGTACGAATGGAGGAACGCTCTCCTGGGAGCTATCGGTTCTCGATCCGCGGCAGCTCTATCCGCTCGCCCTTTGGTGTTCGAAATGTGAAAATGTATTGGAACGGTCTTCCCTTCACTGATGCCGGAGGAAATACTTATCTGAACCTTCTCGACCTCTCCTCAATAAACCGGATTGAAATTGTGAAAGGTCCGGGAGGAAGCCTCTATGGGGCGGGTACCGGTGGCGTTGTATTGCTCAACTCACATCCCAGACCATCTTCAGGAGTTGAAATATCAGCCATGGTCGGATCTTTTCAAATGCAGAAATACCAGCTCCGCGCCGACCTTGTAGGAAAAAAGGCCAATGCCATCTTCAACTATAGCCGCCTTCAGTCAGATGGATACCGCGAGCAAAGTCGGATGACCCGCGATGCTGCGCAGCTTGAAGTCAGTTACTCGGTGTCGACGGAGACCACCATCAAGGCGAATCTGCTTGTTACGGATTTATTTTATCAGACTCCCGGAGGACTGACCCCTGAACAATTTGATGAGAACCCTCGGAAGTCGCGACCAGCCGCGGGTGCATTCAAAGGGGCAAAGGAACAAAATGCAAATGTTGAGAATGCTACATTTTACGGTGGGGTGGGAATTGATCATGAATGGTCTCAGCGCCTTAAAACGAACCTCGCGTTATATGTTTCAAAAACTAACTTCGACAATTTCGCTATAGCAAATCTGGAACGACGAGACGAAACAAACACCGGAGTCAGGTCAGAAAACACATACAGCTTTGAGGCAGGTGGAAGCAAAGGCAAGGTATCGGCTGGCGGAGAACTGCAGTTCATGTCGTCACCAATCAATGTCAATGAAAACAACCTCGGGGTGTCAGGGCCCTTGATGATCACTGATGATCTGCGATCAGTTCAAGGACTGGCGTTCGTGCAGGCCGAAGTAGACCTGCCCAAACAATTCTTCCTCACTGCGGGGCTGAGTGAAACCTGGGTACGATATCAGTTTGAGCGGACCTATCCTGAAGAACAAAAAATAGAAAAGAGCTTTTCTCCCGTTCTCAGTCCTCGTATCGCACTCCTGAAAAAGCTAAACAACATCTCAGTGTTCGCCAGTGCCAGCCGCGGATTCTCTCCACCTACGCTTGCAGAAGTTCGTCCATCAACGAATGTTTTTAATGCAGGTCTTTTCGCTGAAAAGGGAATAAACTACGAAGCGGGAGTACGTGGTAAGTGGTCACAGTTCTCTTTTGATATGACCGGATACTGGTTTTCCCTTCGGGAAACAATTATCCTTGAGAGAGTCGAGAATGGCGCGGAATATTTTATCAACGCCGGAAAAACAAAACAACGCGGAATTGAGACAACACTTTCGTGGAGACCTTTAAAATCTGTTAACACCTGGGGCAGCGTTTCCTACAATCATTATCGTTTTTCTGAATATGGCGATTTCACCGGGAACGAACTCACAGGTGTCCCCCCTGTTACCGCAGTGTTTGGCATAGATTATAATCATACCGATGGTGTTTATGCGAATGTTGTCTACTCATATACGGATGAGATCCCATTGGATGATGCTAATATGTTTTTCTCTGACAATTATTCTTTACTTAGCCTGCGGGCGGGATATCGAAAGCAAGTCGGAGAGAAAGTAGCAGCGGAAGTGTTTGCCACGATCGACAATGCATTCGATGAAAGGTATAGCCTTGGCAATGACCTCAACGCAAGGGGTACACGCTTTTTTAATGCTGCGCCCGGGAGGAATTTTTCGGTAGGGATAAAGTTCAAAATCCAGTAAAATGTCTTCACTGCCGCGCCAAATACAAGATGCGATTGAAACCTTTCTCTCGGACGCGGGCAAAAACAAAATTACCTCAGCCTTCCAGCCAGTGGGTGGAGGCTGCATCAATAATGGGGGGCTTCTAAGCACAAACGTCGGTGACCTTTTCGTCAAGTGGAATAAGGCAGGACGTTACCCACAAATGTTTCAAAAAGAAGCTGAGGGATTAATTATATTGAGAAACGCGAAGTCGATCCTTGTCCCTGAAGTCATTCTGAGTGCTCAGGTAGAAGACTTTCAGTTTATCGTTTTGTCGTACCTGCGTCCTGGAAAACGCCGCGATGACTATTGGAGAATGCTAGCGGAAAGACTTGCTGCATTGCATCAAAACACATCACCCACATTCGGATTGAATCATGATAACTATATCGGGTCTCTCCCACAGTCTAACAAACAGGATATCTCGTGGATTGGATTTTTTACAGAGCAAAGGTTGAAAGCCCAATTGAAGATTGCAGGCGCAAAAATCTCAAACGATGTGCGTAAGCTCTTTGATCAACTCTTCGACAAGCTTCCTTCTTTGTTGCCAAACGATGAGCCTGCCTCACTTTTGCATGGTGATCTTTGGAGCGGGAATGTTCTTGTTGATGAGAATGGCGAACCCGCTCTTATTGATCCGGCAGTTTATTATGGACATCGCGAGGTCGACCTTGCTATGACCAGATTATTTGGTGGTTTCCACTCTGACTTTCTGGATGCATATCATCAGGCGTTTCCTCTGGCACCAGCGTATGAGGAAAGGTTTGAGCTCTACAATCTATATCCTCTCCTCGTCCATGTTAATCTCTTCGGTGGCGGTTATCTTTCACAGGTAGTGCAGACGCTGAAACGATTCATTTGAATTTCTTCATCACGTCCCTCAGGATCATTTCTGCGTGAACGCGCGAGTTCTCAATAAACCATTTATTTGTTTTTAGTCCGCCGCACACTACGCCGGCAAGATATAATCCGGGGACACTTGATTCCATCGTCTCTTCATCGTAGACAGGTGTATGATACGCGTCGTCCGCAAACTCTATTCCGGCATCGCTCATAAATTTAAACGGAGGCTGATAGCCTGTCATGGCCAGTACATAATCATTTTCAATACGGACAACCCCCTCCGGAGTCTGTATGTCAACATAGTCCTGCTCAATGCTTTTGACTGTTGAATGAAAAAATGCTTTGATGGAACCCTCACTGATTCGATTTTCAATGTCTGGCTTCACCCAGTATTTTACACTGTCGCGTATGCCTCCCTCACGGATCACCATTGAGACTTCTGAAGCTCCCTTTCTCCACGTTTCCAGGGCAACGTCAACTGCCGAATTAGCGGCGCCTACTACCAACACTTTCTGGGCAAAGAAGGGATGTGGTTCCCTGTAGTAATGCAAAACCTTCGGCAAGTCTTCGCCGGGCACGTTCAAAAGATAGGGTAGGTCATAAAATCCTAGAGCAAGAATGACAAACTTGCAGCGATAGCTCATCGACGCTGTCACAATTTCAAATTTGCCATCGGAATTCAAAATCCTTTTCACTTCCACATATAGTTTCACGTTCAAATTCCACGACATACAAACGCGCCGATAATACTCAAGGGCTTCAAATCGATTTGGTTTTGGTTGATGGGAGATGAATGGCACACCGCCTATTTCAAGCCGCTCGGATGTAGAGAAGAAGGTCATGTTCAGAGGGTAGTTGAACAATGAGTTCACTAAACATCCCTTATCTACGATCTGATATTTAAGACCTGCTTTTTGTGCTTCGATTCCGCATGCCAGTCCAATTGGGCCGGCGCCTACGATAACCAGATCGAGTTCACTTAATTTATTTGAAGGCATCCTCAAAAATAGGGTTTAAAACGTGGATTGAAATGATGCATATTGCATAGAAATTCCTAAGGCCCACTTGCCCGCGCCAATACGTGAGCCCTTCAATCTGCTGGAGTATGGAAATCGTTACTGAAAGCAAGCATAGCGTCTGTCCAAAATGCAAAGCATCGTCTGCTGGTCATGCCAGGGAATGCTCCATCTGCGGAGCACCATTCTACCAGTCACGCGAGAAAGTCTTCCTCCGAAGTAAAGGCGCCAGCGCATTGATCGGGAGAACGTCTCTTTACATCTCCGCCATTGCAGGATTCATGGTCGGTATGGCGGAAGGTTTTATAAATGAAGACTCACTTGCAATGACAGGAAATTTCGGTGTTAGTCTGGGAGTTTTATTGATGGGTCCATGGTGCAACGAATCACCTCGACGCGCACTATTCGCGAGCAGCGCCCTCATTCTTGCAATGTATCTCTTTCTGCACTTCACAGATCTGTCGTTGTTTACTAATTGGGTGGAACTTAGAGCCTCGGTAATAGCTTTTCCTCTCCTCGCATTGATTTTCCTCTTCTCACTGAGAATGAACAAATAGCGGTAAACTCCCAACCGGTAATCCGGCTTTTTGATTTGCCTATCTCCTTACTGCACCGTCTGTAATTACTGGTTGTGCATCACCCTTTATTTCATTAATTATTGCAACCTAAACTTTAGATATTCATGACTACGCGGTTGTGCAGCTTCTCATTTCTATTTCTGTTTATTTTCGTCAGCTTTGAGCTGTGCGCACAGAAGAAAATTTCTGTAGATGATTTCTCCACCAACTCAACATTTGAATCCAGAAGAGTATCCGGAATAAACTGGATGAAAAATGGAAAATACTACACATCTCTTTCTGAAAACCGAATCCTGAAATATAGCATCACCACGGGCGAGGTTGTCGATACCGTTTTCGATGCGCGCGTCTTTCCTTCCCTGGAAATTAAATTCTATTCCTTAAGCGAGAGCGAAGACAAAATTCTGATAGCATCCGAAGTGAAGATGATTTATCGTCGTTCATACATGGCGGAATACTTCGTCTATGATATCCCAACTAAAATTCTCAAGAAGCTTTCTTCGAAAGGACAACAACAATACGCATCGTTCTCTCCCGACGGAACGAAGGTGGCTTTTGTCCGATCAAACAACCTGTTCTACGTAACCCTTGCCAATATGGACGAAGTGCAGGTAACCGATGACGGAGAATTTAACCGGTTTATCAATGGAACAACGGATTGGGTATACGAAGAAGAATTTGGCTTTGTTGATGGTTTCTATTGGTCGCCGGATGGGAACCGAATCGCGTACTACCGGTTTGATGAAACCGAAGTGAAAGAATACAATATGCAGGTGTGGGGCAAAAAATTATATCCCATAGACTATAAGTTCAAATATCCAAAAGCCGGAGAAGCTATTTCATCAGTGGAGATCTGGATCTACACCATAGGGAACAAATCAAAAGTAAAAGCTAAACTTGGGGACGAGAAAGAGTTTTACATTCCTCGTGTGAAGTGGACAGCCTCGCCGGAAGTTCTTTCGGTACGCAAGCTGAACAGACTTCAGAATGAGCAGCAGCTTCTTCACGTCAACGTAACTGACGGCTCTGCAACAAAGGTCGTGGAGGAAAAGAGTTCCACCTATATCGACACACGGCACGTGGATGATCTGCATTATCTTTCCGATCGTAAGCACTTTATTTATACAACTGAGGAAAGCGGCTGGAAACATTTATACCTCTATACAATTGCGGGGGAACGGGTTCGACAGATCACCTCCGGCGAATTTGAAGTAGCGAACTTCATTGGACTTGACGAACGCGCTAAAGTCCTTTACTATACGAGCACAGAAGCATCTCCCATCGACAGACAATTTTATTCGATACAACTTGATGGAAAGAAAAAGACCAGACTGTCACAGGGCGCAGGTCAGCATCAGATCAATATGAGCCGTGACTATCAGTTCTATATCGATCACTATGGAAGTGGTTCGTCCGTGCCCGTCGCGTCATTATATCAGACTAAAGGAAACCGACTCCTCAAGCAACTGGAGAAGAATGAAGAGCTCGCTGCAAAAGTCAAAGAGTACGGGATCCGGCCAAAGGAGTTCTTTACTTTTAAGAATTCCGGCGGCGACGAGATTCAGGGGTACTTCATAAAACCTTCAGGATTTTCAGAGAAGAGAAAGTATCCTGTTGTTGTTTTCCAGTATTCAGGGCCGGGTTCACAGAACACAGGGAATAACTGGGCAGGTAATCACTTTTATTTTCATCAGCTGCTGACACAGGAAGGTTATCTCGTAGCTGTGATCGACCCGCGCGGAACAGGTGCAAGAGGTGAGAAATTTAAGAAATGCACTTACAAGCAACTGGGCCGTCTCGAAGTAGAAGACATTATCGATGGAGCAAAGCACCTTTCCAAGTTGCCGTTCGTCGACTCTGCGAGGCTCGCGCTCTGGGGATGGAGCTATGGAGGATACACTACCGCTCTTGCAATGACCAAGTACGCGGGCACATACAAGGTAGGGATCTGCATTTCCCCAGTCACAAATTGGCGCTTCTATGATGCCATCTATACAGAAAGGTATCTGCAGACACCACAGCTTAATGGCGCAGGTTACGATGACAATTCACCCCTGACTTATGCGGATAAGCTCGAAGGAAAGTTTCTCCTCATTCACGGCACGGGCGACGATAATGTACATTTCCAGAATACAGTCCTTTTTCAAAACGCGCTTATTCATGCCGGGAAACAATATCAGTCATTCTATTATCCAGACAAGAACCACGGTATCCCGGGACCAAAAACACGGTTTCATCTTTACACCCAGATGATGAACTTCATAAAAGACAATCTCTGATATCAATTTTCAACGAAGTTTGAAAATTCAGAAACCTGTCTTAGGTTTATCGTTATGAAATACCAGGACGCAAAAGCACACCTGATCCAGGCCTGGGGGAATCTGGGACACTCCTGGGGTCTGAACAAAACGATGGCGCAGATCCACGCCCTGCTGATGATCTCACCGAAGCCATTGTCGACGGAAGAGATCATGGAGGACTTGTCAATATCACGCGGCAATGCAAACATGAATATTCGCGCTTTGCTCGATTGGGGCATCGTCTCACGCATCTCGGTGCCCGGGGAACGCAAAGAGTATTTCAAATCAGAAAAAGACACCTGGGCCCTTGCAAGGCAGGTTGCTCGCGAACGTCGTAAAAGAGAACTGGAGCCAATAATTCGCGTCCTGCGTGAAGTAAGCGATGTACAGGGTGGCGAGTCTGCCGAACAAACCCGCGAGTTTAAGAAGGTGGTCAAAGAACTTAGAGGCTTTGCCGAGAAGTCGGATGCCCTGCTGGAAACATTTATTCGTGCGGAGGAGAGCTGGTTCTGGAATTCAGTCATGAAACTGATGAAATAGCGACACTCTTTACGACCATTCAGGGAATTTCAAAATACTACTCCGCAAACGGTCTACATCGGGCACCGCTTCACACATTCACTTCTTGGAAGCCGGTTAGGGTTTAAAGGAGCGGGATTATCAAATACTGACTCAGCGCCATCTTCTCAAAAATTCCCATGATTCGAATTTGAATTACGGATTTGATTGCGAAATTGCGCTGTTTGCTATGCTTACAGCTCTGAGTAAGAAACCTAAACAGTATTTTCTGGCGATTATACCGCCATCGCCTGTCTTTGAAGAAGCATTGGCGCTGAAGAACTATTTCAAAGAGCGATTCAATAGCAAAGCATCCCTGAATTCCCCTCCGCACATTACGCTGCACATGCCGTTTCGCTGGCGTGAAGACAAGGAGCATGATCTCATCGACGCGCTTAACGAATTTCATTCCGGCCTTCGCCCCTTTGATCTTCAATTGCTGAATTTTAATTCATTCCCTCCACGGGTGATTTTCATAGATGTAGTTGCGAATGAACATCTGTCTTCACTGCAGAAAAAGCTGCTTCGATTCTGCAGGAAAGAGCTCAACCTTTTTAACGCCGACTACAAAGATCAGCCATTTCATCCCCACCTGACACTGGCATTTCGTGATCTTAAAAAGAGCAACTTTGCTGAAGCGTGGAACGAGTTCAGTGTAAGGCCATTCTCCGCAACCTTCGAGGTGCACAAGTTCGACCTGCTCAAACACAACGGTAAAGTGTGGCAGCCCTTCCAGGAGATTAATCTAAAATAACGCGTGCTTCTTGACGGTCTGGCCCCTATTGAAATCGCCATCTTTTATACAGTGGCATTTCTTATCGGCATGTCTAAAACAGGAATACATGGTACAGGAATGTTAGCCGTACCGTTGTTAGCGATTGTTTTCGGAGGGATGTCGTCCAGCGGGATCATGCTACCTATGCTTTGTATCGCCGATATCTTCGGAGTATCCTATTATCATCGTCATGCATCCTGGAAGCATCTGCGAATGCTTTTCCCCAGCGCCGCCGCCGGAATTCTGATCGGTTCTGTTGCCGGCGTTTACATCAATGATGAGGTATTCAAGCTGATTATGGGAATTGTCATCCTTATCAGTATCGTTCTGATGCTATGGCTGGAAAGGACACGCCAGAGAGAAGTCCCGCAGAACAAATTTCTAGGATCTTTCACCGGCCTTGCAGGAGGGTTTACCTCGATGATTGGTAATCTCGCGGGATCGGTAATGGCAGTGTACTTCGTGCTGATGCGCCTTCCCAAGAATGTCTTTATCGGAACTACGGCCTGGTTCTTCCTGGTAATAAATCTTTTCAAAGTACCGTTTCACATTTTCCACTGGAAGTCTATTTCAGTCGATACATTCCTCCTTGACCTCACCGCAATACCGGCCATCGCAATCGGGGCTTTCTGTGGAGTCGCTGTCGTTCGGAAAATGAGCGACACAGGATACCGTTGGTTCATCATTGCAATGACCGTCATCGCAGCGATGGTAATGTTGTTCTAAGACTCCCTGAAGTACCCCGAACCCTGAAGCCCACCCGTATGGATCGCAAGAATGGTTGACCCGGCGGGGATCTTTCCACTTTCGACGTCACGGAAAATGGCGAAAAGCATCTTCGCCGTGTACACGTGATCAAGAGGCAATTGGCAGTTCTTTGCAATGTCTCTGATGAAATCGATCAGCTCCGGAGTCGTCTTTGCATATCCGCCGAAATCACAATCGGTGATCAGATCAAATTGCCCCGGTTTAGTACCATGACCTCTGAGGAGATCATTGATTTCATCAAACATAAAATTCCCGTTCTTTAACACGACCACGCCAGTAATGTCGGCACTACCTTTACTTCCGGCCACCAGCCCGGCAATGGTTCCTCCTGTCCCTACGGGAAGGAAAACCTTGCTGAATGGTATATCTTTGATTTCCTCATAAAACTCTGAAACTCCTTTTAAGGCCAGCTCGTTGGTCCCTCCCTCCGGGATAAGGTAGAAGTCGCCAAACTGAGCCCTAAGCGCTTCAACAAAAGCCGGATCATTCTTCGACGTATAGGCCGACCGTGATACGAAATGCAAATTCATTCCTTTTTCCCGGCTAAAGCTCAGCGTAGGATTTAATGGCGTCGAAGCTTCACCGCGGATAATGCCGATACTTTTTAGCCCAAGATCCGCAGCCGCGGCCGCCGTCGCACAGATGTGATTGGAATATGCTCCTCCGAAAGTGAGAACCGTATCAGTCTCAAGCTCCTGCGCACGGAGCAAATTGTATTTCAATTTCCACCATTTATTTCCTGAAACCGTTGGATGGTTCAGATCCTCCCGCTTGACAAGAAGCCTGACTCCTTTGCTTTGCAACTTAGGATGTTGCACTTCCTGGACCGGCGTAGCATGGTATGCGAGATATTTCATGGCAATACTTCCGCTAGAGTATGGAATTTTTCATTCAATAGCGCGGAATCGTGTCTGCCAGGCCGATAATAAATACTGAAAAAGTGGATTGCTTTTACTAACATGATTAGATTGCCATCTAATAAACTTAGAGCCGTATTATATTGAAGTTTGCAATGGAGGAAGAGTATTTCAAAGGAAGAGGCGCGCAAATCAAAACAGAAAACAAATTTCTCAAAGCGCAATATGTAACGGATCACGTCGAAGGCCTGGATGAGCCATTGCAGTCAGCGCCAACGACCCAGGTGTATTATGACACCCCTAAGACCGTTGTAAACAAGATAACCAGCCCGGATCTTGGAATGATGTATTCAACGAATCCGTACCAGGGCTGTGAACATGGATGCATTTACTGCTACGCAAGAAACACACATGAGTATTATGGCTTCAGCGCCGGATTGGATTTCGAATCAAGGATCATTGTAAAGAAGGACGCGCCGAAGCTTATAGAGAAATTCATTCTTCGGCCATCATGGGAGCCGGTTCCAATAAGCGTATCTGGCAACACCGATTGTTACCAGCCACTGGAGAAGAAGTACGAACTCACCAGACGAATACTGAAAGTGTTTGCCACCTACCGGCATCCGGTAGGCATGATAACAAAGAACAGTCTCATTCTCCGTGACATCGACATCTTGAAGGATCTTGCGAAAGACAACCTCGTTAATGTTTACATTTCGATTACGACACTGAATGAGGACCTTCGGCGGGCGATGGAACCGCGTACGGCAAGTGCAACGAAAAGATTGAAGACTGTGGAGGAGCTCGCGAAAGCCGGTGTGCCTGTCGGTGTGATGACTGCTCCGATAATTCCCGGATTAAATAATCATGAGATTCCAGCGATACTCAAAGCTGCATCAGAGCATGGGGCGCTTAGTGCGGGAATGACGGTGGTGAGATTGAATGGCTCGATCGGACAAATTTTCGAGGATTGGTTGCGCAAGAATTTTCCTGACCGATTCGAAAAAGTGTGGAATCAGATATGCTCACTTCACGGTGGCAATGTGAATGATTCTCAGTTTGGCAGAAGAATGAAAGGCGAAGGAAATTACGCGGACATCATCAATCAGCTCTTTGCAACTTCCAAAAAGAAATTCTTTCCTGACAAGAAAATGCCCGCGATTAATCTGAAAGCATTCCGTAAAGGAGGAAACTTCTCGCTGTTCGGGAACGACTACTGACGTGTCAATGCGCTTTCGCGTAATGTTTATAGAACTCAATGATTGTTTCGATACCAAGGAGAAAGTTCTTCACGCCAAAATGTTCATTGGGTGAATGAATCGCGTCGCTGTCAAGCCCAAAGCCCATCAGTACAGTATCCAGTCCAAGCTCGCGCTTGAAGAGGGACACAATAGGAATGCTTCCGCCATCGCGCGTAGGTATCGGAGTTTTGCCCCATACTTCCTCAAAAGCTTTGCTCGCAGCCTTGAATGCAACAGAGTCAGTGGGCGTCACAGCAGGTTCTCCTCCATGATGTGCGGTGACTTTCACCTTGACATACGAAGGGGCAATTGAATTAAAATGCTTTGTAAACAGATCCGTGATCTCCTTACTGGTTTGATCAGGAACAAGTCTCATAGAAATCTTTGCAGAGGCTTTCGATGGAAGAACAGTTTTTGCGCCTTCGCCGGTATACCCTCCCCAGATCCCGTTCACATCCAACGTAGGACGGATTCCTGTACGCTCGACAGTTGTAAACCCATCCTCCCCTTTTATTTCAGCAATACCAAGATCCTTTTTGTATTCATCCAGACTAAAAGGTGCTTTGTTTATTGCCTCCCTTTCCTTTGCGCTGAGGTCTGCTACCTTGTCGTAAAATCCTGGAATTGTTACTCTGCCTTTTTCATCATGCAATGAAGCAATCATCTCGCAGAGGACGTTAATTGGATTTGCAACTGCGCCACCGTAGACTCCAGAATGCAAATCGCGATTCGGACCGGTCACTTCCACTTCCATATAGCTCAACCCTCTTAGTCCTGTGGTTATGGAAGGATGCTCAAGAGAAATCAGTGCCGTATCTGAAATAAGAATGATATCTGCTTTAAGCTTTCCTTTATTCTCCTTTACAAAAGTGCCAAGATTATCAGAACCCACTTCCTCTTCACCCTCAACCATAAATTTTACATTACAGGGAAGCGCATTGTTCTGAGCCATGAACTCGAAAGCCTTAACGTGCATATACACCTGCCCTTTGTCGTCGCAAGATCCGCGCGCGTATATCTTATCGTTTTTAATCACAGGCTCGAATGCCGGCGAATCCCAGAGGTTCAGAGGATCGGCAGGCTGAACATCGTAATGACCATAAACAAGCACCGTCGGGAGTTTCGGATCAATGATCTTTTCTCCATAGACAATCGGGTGTCCCTTTGTTTCACAAATTTCAGCTTTCTCAATGCCTGCAGCTTTAAGCTTTTCAAGAAGGAATTCAGCTGCTTTGCGGACATCTCCCTTATGGCTGCTGTCGGCGCTCACAGATGGTATTCTCAACCAATCAAATAGTTCGCTCAGAAAGCGGTCCTTATTCTCGACGATATAATTCTTTGACATACTTCTTGGGTTCAGAGTAGCAAATTAAAGGGTTTGCAGATACTAAAAAATGAAACATGTCTTGAATAATTCAAGCAGCCTGCCTTCAAGTAAAATGATTGGATCGTTAATGGAGAATTGTCTTAGAAGAGAATCAGTTCTTCCACTCCAGGGTATTGATCAGATGCATCATATCCTTCTTCATGAATTCAATGGCCGGCGCGAGTGAATCATTGGCGACGCGTGTGTTGAAATACAGTGCGGCGCGCAAGAAGTTTTCCGTTGAGTCGGTTACAGTAACCTGGAACTGACTGGGCACTTCTCCTTCAAGCTCCGCGATCACAGCGGTCTTTCCACTGGGAGTTTTCGAGATGAGCTCGTTGATCGCGTACGCTTTTATCTGATGTTTTGATGTCAGTGTGTAGGCATCCTTAAGAAACTCGCGGAGAAGCTTCTCATCGTTTCGGATATCCTTATAGGTAACGTGGATGTTTGCTTTGAGCTGAGGATAATAGATCTCCACCCAATACTTCTCACGAATAGAGGAAGTATCCTTCAGCAGTCTCGCGTATTTTGAATATTCAAACGTATAAGGCAGAGTATCCGGGAGCGCGATGTAAGCATGGTCGGGGAGGATAAGACGATTATATCCCAGAGGTTTTGGAAGATGATCGCGCGTGCAGGAGAAAAAGATTGTTACGAGAACAACAGGAGTGACCCATCTGCGAAAATGTGAATTGATCTTTCCCTTCATTGTCCTCAACATCTTTGGAAGCTGCACGCGCGAATTAAAATCAGAACGGTAGATCGTCAGTTGCGTCAACAGTCGAACCCGCATTGCGGAAATTGTCGGATGACGAGCGCTCCTGCGAAGAATAATCGGAACCGCTTCCGGCACCACCACCTGTTTTAGGTGAAAGCATAGTCATGTTATCCGCCACTACTTCCGTAGTGTAACGGGTAACGCCTTCTTTCTCCCATGATCTCGTGCGAAGCTTACCTTCTATAAAAACCATGTCGCCTTTGCGCAGATACTTCTGAGCGATCTCAGCAAGTCCTCTCCAAAGTACGATGTTATGCCATTCCGTAATTTCTTTCTTTTCTCCCGTGGTACGGTCCTTATAACTTTCGGATGTAGCGATGCTGAAGTTGGCAACCACGGCACCGTTATCAAGATTTCTTACTTCGGGGTCTTTGCCAAGACGGCCAATGAGAATTACTTTATTTACTCCTGACATATAATTGTTTATTTATTACAGCTGAATGAAGGACGCCACATCAGTGGGTCAAAAATAGAACAGTAAAAGTAACTACAAAAAATTATAATCTTCGAGGAACCGGTTTATTAACGCCGGCTTCGGCAGATCATTGATTTTCTTTACCGGAATGTACTTTAACGCGCTTTCGCGGACGTCCGGAAAACCTTTTCCATCAACTAACAGGAATCTGGAGATTATCGTTTGGTGAGTGAGCACATGCTTATAGTCAGAAGACGCCTCGATACTTCCTGACACTATCTTTTTCAAAAAGGAATCCGCCTCTATCAACTTTTCGGGCGCGGTTGATTTGCTGGTTTCCACCAGATAAAAATCGTAAAGGCCGTTCCAGATGTCCCTGGATTCCCGCTTCTTCATCAGCAGAGAGTTTCCTTTGCGTACCACGAAGTAGTTGAAGAACCGCCTTCTGGATTTCTCCTTCTTTAATTTAATTGGAAGCATTGACTGGATTCCCTGAATGGCTGCGACACATTTTTCAGCGAACATGCACTTGTCGCACGCAGGCTGCCTTGGTGTGCACCACATCGCACCGAACTCCATGATGGCCTGGTTGAAAACATCGGGGAATTCATCAGAAATGAGTGCAGTTGCCCGTGCGGTGAAGACTTTTTTGCCTTCCGGCGAATTGATTGGAACGGATTCACCGTAAATCCTTGATAAAACTCTGAACACATTGCCATCAACGACCGCAACCTTTTCCCGCGCGCTGAAAGATGCGATGGCGGCGGCAGTGTACTCTCCGATCCCGGGAAGAGTTATTAATTCGGAGAACGAGGATGGAAATGTTCCGCCATGCCGCGCGACAACTATTCTGGCGCACTTATGAAGATTCCGCGCACGGGAATAGTAGCCCAGTCCCTGCCAAAGTCGCAGCACCTCTTCTTCAGCAGCGTTGGCAAGAGCGGTCACTGTCTTAAATCTTTTGATGAAGTTCAGATAATAGGGAAGTCCCTGCCGAACCCTTGTTTGTTGCAGAATTATTTCGGAAAGCCAAATTTTATAAGGGTCGGTAGTATTTCTCCACGGAAGATCCCGCTTGTGCTGGTCGTACCATTCGACGAGTTTTTCAGAGAAATAGCGTTTATCCATCCCCTTGATTATCAGTTTTTTTCAATATTCATTTTTATATCTGGCCATCGGGTATAAATTTGCCATCCCGAATTTTTTGGACATAAAAATATAAAACAGTGACTAAAGCAGATATCATCAACGAAATCGCGGAAAAGACCGGAGTGGACAAAGCAGACGTGACAGCATCGGTAGAGGCATTTTTTAGTGTGATCAAAGGTTCAATGGCAAATGGTAACAACATTTACATTCGTGGCTTTGGAAGTTTCATCAACAAGAAACGTAAAAAGAAGATTGCACGAAACATTTCGCGAAATACAGCTTTAGTTATCGATGAGCACTTCGTTCCGAGTTTTAAGCCTGCAAAGATCTTTATAAACAAGATCAAGAACAGTGAGAAGGTGAAGCAACTGGCCGAAAAGTAATTTCGAACAGAGTCGGTCCCGGCTCGTTATTTCAAGATGTTAAAAACACGAATTATTCTTTTGGTTGTCAGCCTTGCGCTGGTAGCGGGTTTATTTCTTCTTCCCAAGGTTGTGGTGGAGAATGATAATTCCATTAGCCAGGCGCCGGGGGATACCGCAGCGGCTGCAAACATGGAAGTCCATGCCCGCACCCCTGTTGGCGTGCTTGCCTCGATCAGGAATTTGAGAGGCCAGTTCGAACCAGGTACCACGAATGAAAAAAATGCTATCTTTGCCGACTCTTTAGCAGGCCTTTACGCCACGGCTGGCAAATTTGACAGCTCTGCGTGGTTTGCTGAAGAAGCTTCAAAGTTCTTCGACACGGAGGAAAGTTGGACAAAGGCGGGCGACCAGTATTATCAGGCCTACAGTTTTGCAGTAGACCGCACCCGCCAGTCGCAATTTGCATCACGGGCTCAGTCTTTCTATAAGAAAGTCCTTGATCTGAACCCGTCAAACCTGTCAGTGAAAACCAAGCTGGCGATGACTTACCTGACGGAGACTAACCCGATGCAGGCCATAGGAATGCTGAGGGAAGTTCTGGCTGCCGATCCGGACAATGAGCAGGCACTCTATAATATGGGGATGCTTTCGATTCAATCGGGACAGCACGATAAGGCTGTCAACTGGCTGACGAAGTTGGTTGAAGCGAATCCGGAACATACCCAGGGTCATTTATTGCTTGGTATCGCTTATATGAACTCTGGCAGTAAGGCGAAGGCGAAGAGCCAGTTTGAGAAAGTGAAACAGTTGGATTCGGATCCATCCGTTCAGGCAACGGTGGATTCATATCTTAAGGATATAAAATAATTTTAAACAAGTCATCACTCTGCAAAATCGGAGGGGTGCGAAACATTTAACACTATGCCAAGCGGTAAGAAAAGAAAGAAGCACAAAATGGCAACGCACAAGCGTAAGAAGCGTCTGAGAAAAAACAGACATAAGAAGAAATAATCCCGCGTGCTCGGGATAAGGTTCGGCGCGTCCGAACCTTCTGTTTTATTTCGACTATACCCATCACTTTTTTAATCTACGGTTTTGAGTAATGAACTAATTATTAGTGCCACTCAAGATGGATGTCGTATAGCCCTTCTCAAAGACAAGACGCTGGTCGAATTTCACCAGGAGGAGGAAGGAAGCAAATTTCAGGTGGGAGATATCTATCTCGGCACCGTCAAAAAAGTAGTTCCCGGTCTCAATGCAGCATTCATTGATGTGGGTTACGACAAAGATGCGTTCCTTCACTACCTTGACCTTGGTCCGCAGTTCAGCTCGTTGCAAAAATTCACGAAGCTGGTACGCGCCAAGAAAATTCCTGGTGGTAAACTCGACAAGTTCAACGTAGAACCGGATATCGATAAGCATGGTAAAATTGTCCAGCAGCTTTCGAAAAATCAGTTGATACCGGTTCAGGTTGTTAAAGAACCTATCTCTACAAAAGGGCCCCGACTATCCTGCGAGCTTTCCCTGGCCGGGCGATACCTGGTGTTGGTACCATTTTCCAACGCTGTCAGCGTATCGAAAAAAATTACAAGCAGCGACGAACGCAAACGCCTTCTTCGTCTCATCCAATCTATCAAACCCGAAAACTTCGGCGTTATCATCCGCACCGTTGCAGAAGGTAAAGAAGTTGCCGAACTCGATCGCGACCTCCGGAACATGGTGAACACATGGGAAGAAGGAATGACGAGACTCGTGTCCGCTAATCCGCGCGACAAGGTAATCGGTGAACTGGACAAGACTTCCTCTCTCCTCCGCGATATGCTTAACGAGTCGTTCGACAACATTCATGTCGACGACAAAAAAATCTTTGACGATGTAAAGACGTATATCCACACCATCGCTCCTGAAAAGGAGAAGATAGTGAAGATGTACAACGGTAAGGCGAAGATCTTCGAACATTATGGGATAGAGAAGCAGATTAAGTCTGCGTTTGGCCAGACCGTTAGTCTTCGCGGTGGCGGATACCTTATCATTGAACACACCGAAGCGCTCCACGTTATCGACGTGAACAGCGGTAATAAATCGAATCGCGAGGAAAATCAGGAAACAACAGCGCTGTCTGTAAACCTTGAGGCAGCTCGGGAAATTGCACGTCAGTTACGCCTCCGCGACATGGGTGGAATCATCGTGGTAGACTTCATTGACATGAAGAGCCAGGATAACAAGAAACTCATCTATAAAACGATGCGCGATGAGATGGAGGACGACAAGGCAAAGTCGACAGTCCTTCCGCTCTCCAAATTCGGATTGATGCAGATCACACGTGAGCGTGTGAGACCGCAGATGAATATTGCCACGAAGGAGCTGTGCCCTACATGTAATGGCACAGGCAAGATCACGGCATCTATTCTGGTTTCTGATCTCATCGAGAAAAACATCGAACACCTTCTGGTGAAACAAAATGAAAAGGACCTTGTCCTTGCCGTACACCCATACCTTCACGCGTATTTCACCAAAGGGATCTTCTCCCGCAGGTGGAAGTGGTGGTGGAAATTTAAGCGATGGGTCGCGATAGAAATGGATACTTCCATGCCCGTAACTGAATTCAAATTCGTGAACAGGGAAGGTGAAGAGATCCAGGTTAACGCATAAACAAAGAAGGCTGTCCCCAATGACAGCCTTCTTTGTTTCAGATCATTTTGGTTTTGGATGGGTGCAGGTACCCATTGCGTTGTAAGTCGTAGAAATCCGAAATCATCTCATTTCGTCTTATACACCTTCTGACACCGGCTGCAAAAGTATGATGACCTTCCGCCAATGGTTTGAACGGAGGTTTTTCCCTTACATGATGGACAAGCAAGGCCAGCTTTTCGATTATCCAGAAAATAGTATTTCTCCAGCTTAGACCGGTCACTGTTTACTTTCACAGATTCCTTGAGGATGCTGATCATGAGGTCATAGATTTCTGTAAGCTTCTTTGCGGGTAATGCTACCGCTGGGCTGGCGGGATGAACCTTAGCCCGAAAAAGGATTTCATCAGAAAACTCATTTCCTACTCCGGCGACTACTTTTTGATCCATCAATACGGTTTTCACCGCGACACGTTTCTTCCCGACCTTACCGATGAAGTCTTCCATTTTTATTTTAAGTGCGTCGGGTCCGTATTTTCGTTGCTCAATGAAAGCATCAACGTCTTCGACGAGAGCAATCTTCCCCATCTTACGTGTGTCGGTGAAGAAGAAGCTGGAATCGTCATCGAAGTGTAGGTGCAAGGCAAATTTTTCAGGATGGTCTTCACCAGCCTTGGCATACTCGACGTCGCCGGTAAGACCAAAATGCAGCATCAGGTTGCCACCCTTCGCGAGCTTCATGAAAAGAAACTTCCCATGACGGAAAGTATGTTCAAATGAATTTCCCTGCAGTGCTTTTATGAGTTCCTTCTCCTTTGTCTCTGACAGCATATTCTTAGACGCCAGCTTCACGACATGAATGGATTTGTGGAGAGATGTTTTCTCTATGAACTTTCTAAAACTTTCAACTTCGGGTAGCTCCGGCATGACTCAAAGGTACGGGTTGCAGTGGTGAACGATACCTGGATGCGTCCGGAATTCTTTTCCGGACATACGACGCAATAACCTGATGACGGCTAAAATGTTCAAATAGTGGAGTCTCCCGTTTTCAGAGCTTGTGATAATCGGACTTGAAGACGTTAACCCGATTTCCCAAGTCAAAGCTTGATCAAGTAGGATGATAAAGCCGGATTCTACTGATGCAACTTTGGGTGTTTCCCAACCCAAATCCCTCCCTGGGCCATCCCTATAGAGACGGGTTTAATGTGGAGCTTCCAGGAATGAACGATGGATAGAGGACGGAGGAAGTATGCTGGAGCTATGCTGGATCTATGCTTTTCCGTTACCCTTATCTGGACGAAATGGTCAACCCCTGTTACCTGCTACCTGCTACCTGCTACCTGCTACCTGTTACCTGCTACTTGATACGTGTTACCTGCTACCCCGACCGGCAGTCCGGCACCCTAGCCGACCGGCTGACGTGATACCTGCTACCTGCCACCTGCGACTTGCTGCGTCCTGCAAAGTACCCCGGGCGGGACTTGAACCCGCACGACTATTACTAGCCACAGGATTTTAAGTCCTGCGTGTCTACCAATTCCACCACCAGGGCAATGACTTCAGTAAGATTCAACAGAATCCCCTGAAAAAAAGAACCCCTCCTTTTGGGAGGGGAAACTGAGCGGGAAACGAGGCTCGAACTCGCGACCCCGACCTTGGCAAGGTCGTGCTCTACCAACTGAGCTACTCCCGCTTTCTGGGTCCATTCCGCGTAAGGCTGATGCCTAACTGCGAAAGGACTGCAAATTTATAAGGCATTCGTGAATTTCCAAATTGATCCAAAGTATCTTCGAAATAGTTTTTCGCACTTCCCTGGTTATTCAAAGTTGGTCATCGCCCGGTGTTTTTCGAAACAAAAAGACCATCGGTTCCGATGGTCTTCATGGTATTCAGATTGAACGGCAGCCTACGCCAGCTCCGGCTCTTTGGCTTTCGCCTCTTCCTTTCGCAGCTCCTGCGCGTGCGTCTTATTCTTCGAATACTTAATGTGCTTCGGCACTCCCTTCAGATCCCAGATCAGCCCGACTGCGGAAAGTGCCTTCAGGAAGTAATACGTAATATCGATCTCCCACCAGAAGAATCCTTGTCGCGAAGACACCTCATAGTAGTGGTGATTATTGTGCCATCCTTCGCCCAGAGTAAGCAATGCAAGCCAGAGACTGTTGCGCGACTCGTCGTTAGATTCGTAGCGTTGTGTTCCGAACTTATGCATGATCGAGTTGATCGAGAATGTTCCGTGGTAAAGGATCACCGTGCTTAGGAAAAAGCCAATGAACAAAGATGAAAATCCGGCAGTGGTAAACATATCGGCAATACCCTCTCCGTTGAAGATTCCGCCGAGCGCCATCACGACGATTGCAAGAATAAAAGGAGGAACGAGATAGTTCTTATTCAGCCATACCAGTTCAGGATACTTGGCGTAATCACCGATGGTTTTGTAATCTGTTTCCTTGAAGTCAGGGCCCACGATCCATCCAATATGAGAGTACCAGAATCCATAGATCTTCATTGAGTGAGGATCTGCAGGAGTATCACTATGACGGTGGTGATGACGATGATGCGCTGCCCACCAC
>JAEYXN010000271.1 GCA_023431285.1 Bacteroidota bacterium | reverse complement strand
GCCCCAGGGTCCATTCGAAATTGTCCCACGCTGTCCAGTGAAAGTAACCATGGATATCTACATTTTTTTCAAGAAGTTGGTGAATGATTTTTAAATAATGTTTTATTGCAGCGATCCTTTTATCATCGTCGTCAGTGCATATTCCATTTTCTGTTATGATAATGGGCTTTTGAAATTGCGACCAATACCTTGTGATTACATGGTGAAGACCTTGAGGATAATATTCCCAGATATCGTCATGAGGCCGACTCCCGGAGAATTTCTGCGGCGTACGCAAGTAGGATACCGGCAACGGGTCAAAACTCAGCCTCGCATAATAGCTCAAGCCAATGAAATCCGATATTGAGAATAATCCGGGGAGGTACTCCATGTACCAGAAATCAGCCATTCGAGACGCGATTTTGCCGAGAAAGTTCTCTCCGGAAAAGGACACACAATTGATCGAAAGGCCAGTTAACGCATCAGCGTGCTTCAGCTTAATGTATTCGCAGATCTTATTATGCGCTTCGGACATGTTTTTTGCGACAATAGCTGCTGTAACAAAATTCTTTCCGTGCGGGGGAAATTCCCCCAAGGCATAACTGAATGTCGTATAAAGATTTGGCTCATTGAAAGTATTCCACCATTTGACGTATGAACCAAACTCATCGACCAAACGCCGGGCGAAGTCTACAAAGCGAGGAACGCTCTCTTTGCTTTCCCAACCTCCATTTTTGTTAAACCAAACTGGATTGCACCAGTGGTGTATCACCATCATGATACCCATATTGCGAGCGCTGAGAGATCGCAATAATATATGATAGTGCAGTACTGCATCTCTTTCGAATGGCGCATAGGGTGCTCGTTGAAGCCGGGACCACATTAAGCTACAGCGATAATTTGGCGCAAGCGAAGCAATAATGTCAACGTCACGGTCCACTCGTAGTTCATGCTCTGTCGTCGAATCGAAAATTGAGCCGTCTTCTGCCACCAGTCCCTGCCAGTCATGTTCGAACGCTGTTTCAATTTGATAAGCGCTAGTGCTCGTCCCGAAGGAAAAAGTTGTCGGAAAAGTAAGTGTCATGGTCAACTAACCGCGAACCTAGTCATAGGGGCGCATCTGGGGAAATGTATTTCGTTACGCGTTTGTTAAATATTTCGCTTGAAGTTCTCGATAACGACGTATGGGAGCATTAGAATTGAAGGATTAATAATTTAATCTATGTCGATGCTTACTTGCGGATAGTTATTTTCGTCGATAAGACAATGAAATGCCACGGCCCCACTTTGGTGCGCTGATGAGAAGAAAGTTCTTAAGCGTAGATCGCCAAAGTACCTCATAGTTGCGAACAATAAGATGCCGAGGATTTAGATCCGGCAGATTTGTCGCCAGAAATGCGCCTACTGTGATTAACTCTGCATTACAGAAAATGCAATTTAGGGTTCCCGTAATGTTCAAGAAGGATCAGGTGACAGATGTCATTGCAAATGCTGATGAAATGCACGGACATATCGAGGATGCATGGGAAAAGTTACAGAAAAGCCTTGACTATATGGCTTTGTTTGCTACGGCATCTCCGGATGAACCGGTAGCAAAGTCGTACGATACAAAAAGCTTTGGCGTCTTAAGTTTGCTCGCTGTCGTCGATGAATTCACATCCAATACCGTAATGCCTATCACCCAAAATATATTTCCCTTTCAATTTCCGCTCCTTTCTTCGTATAATTCACCATGTATTCAAAACGACTATATCCCCTCCTGGCCATTTTACTGGCCCTGTCCTTTAACATAACAAATGCGCAGGTACGTCTCCCGGCGTTTGTGTCCGACCATATGATCATCCAGCGCGACGCGCGCGTCAAGATCTGGGGATGGGCAGCTGCCGGAGAAGAAGTATCAGTGAAGTTCAGAGGGAAGTCGTATAAGACAAAGGCCGATGCGAAAGGAAACTGGAATGTTCTGCTCGCCGCATCGAAGGCGGGTGGACCTTTTCCTATGGAGATAAAAGGAACTAACTCAATAACGATCAATGACATTCTTGTAGGAGAAGTCTGGCTGTGCTCGGGGCAATCAAACATGCAGCACGCATTCATGCAGCATCTTGATTACTTCGCCACTGAAATCGCCGGAGCAAACTCTCAGCAGATCCGCGAGTTCAAAGTGGGCATCGCCCCAAACCTTGTGTCTCCCTCTAATGACGTGCGGGGAGAATGGATGACAGCTACCAGTGAACATATCAAAAAATTCTCGGTGGTAGGCTATTTCTTTGCGAAAAAGCTTCATCGTGAACTTAACGTTCCTGTCGGAATTATCAACGCCAGTGTGGGTGGTACGCCGATAGAAGCATGGACCAGCGAAGAAGGCCTTAAAGAGTTTCCCGATTTCACAGAAGCATTACAAAAACACAAAGACACTGCGTGGGTGAATTCCACGAATCGTGAGGTGCGCCTGAAAAACCGCGACCGAGAACAACGAAATAATATCGATCAGGGAATAACCGATTCGCCTAAATGGTATGAGCCCGCCTATGATGCGAAAACCTGGAGACCAATCAACATCCCCGGCTTCTGGGAAGACCAGGGGCTACGTGACCTCGACGGCATTGTGTGGTATCGTCGAACGATAGAGGTGCCTGCGTCCATGGCGGACAAGGAAGCCATTGTGTACCTCGGAAGGATCGTTGATGCTGATTTCCTTTACATAAATGGTAAGCCCGCCGGAAACACGGGATATCAATATCCTCAGAGACGATACGTTATCCCTGCCGGCACATTGAAGCCCGGAAAAAATATTGTTGTTGTAAGAGTCATCAACTCGTGGGGTAAAGGAGGATTCGTTGCTGACAAGCCATACTTTATCAAAGCGGGTACCGACACCGTTGATCTTCGTGGAGAGTGGCATTACAAAGTCGGGAAGGTGTACACATCTGAAGACCGTCTTATTCCAGGAATCTCAGCGCAGAATCAGCCCGCGTCTCTTTACAACGGTATGATTGCACCACTGGTGGGCTACACGATCAAAGGATTTGCATGGTACCAGGGTGAAAGCAATATCAATCGCGCAAAGGACTACCGGAGGTTCCTTCCTGCTCTTATTGCAGACTGGCGAACGAAATGGAAGAGTGATCTCACGTTCGTTTTTGCTCAGCTTCCGGGCTTCATGGATTATGATTATTCTCCAGGGGAAAGCCAATGGGCCGTGTTCAGAGAGTCGCAATTCAAAACCTTACGGGTTCCCAAGACCGCGATGGCCGTTGCTATTGACGCAGGAGATTGGAACGATATTCATCCCGATAATAAACAGCCTGTGGGAGAGAGACTCGCACTCGGAGCATTACGGGTGGCCTATGGGAAGCAGGACCTGGTGCATTCCGGTCCGCTCTATGATACTTTCAATATAGAAGGAAACAAAGTCGTTGTGAGTTTCACAAGCACTGGATCCGGGCTAAGTACAAAAGATGGTGACCGGCCAATGGGATTTGCAATAGCTGGAAGCGATAAGAAATTTGTTTGGGCGGAGACTGCGATCAAGGGGAATGCGGTAGAAGTTTGGAGTGAGAAGGTACCACAACCGATGTACGTACGATACGCATGGGCCGACAATCCACCACATGCAAATCTTATCAATAAGGAGGGCCTTCCTGCGTCGCCGTTCAGGACCGATGAGTAAGTTGTTGTTCTTAGCTAAAGAAAGTTTACTAGTAAAATCAAGAAGAGAACAAGTTGATCAGTGATCTTCATTCTATTTACCTAAATCACCCTGAGCCCATCAGAAGTTGTCTTCTGGTCCTTCGAAGTGTGATCCTTGAAGCTGATAAAGAAATCAGTGAAACACGGAAGTATGGCATGCCTTGCTTTTGCTACCGCAAGAAGCCTCTCTGCTATCTATGGATGGATAAAAAAACGTCTGAGCCTTACATCCTGATGGTGGAAGGGAGATTACTTCATCATCCAAAATTAGAGGAAGGCGAGAGGAAACGAATGAAGATCGTTCGGGTAAACCCCGCCAAAAACCTTCCAGTGAAAATCATCAATGACATTCTCCGGGAAGCGCTTGATTTATATCATTCAGGCTTGATCAAGTCTTAAATAGATTGGAGTGTTGCAACTCTCATCGATTGCATCCAAAAAGATTGGAACTTACTTTTGGTTAAAATCCTCCTATGAAAACCCTTGTCACCTTACTTCTCCTTTCAGTTTTATTAACGACTGCACACGCGCAGACTACTTCAACCGATAACAATCACGAGGCTCGCGTTGCTGATTTGTTATCAAGACTGACCCTTGAAGAAAAGATCTCACTACTTGGATTTAATAGTCCTGCGATTCCACGCCTTGGGATCAGACAATACAATTGGTGGAATGAGGCGCTGCATGGGGTCGCGAGGGCAGGAGAGGCAACTATTTTTCCGCAGGCGATCGGAATGGCAGCGACATTCAACGATAGCCTTATCCATTCTGTAGCTGACATTATTTCCACTGAGGCGCGCGCGAAATACAATCTGGCGGTGCGTTCGGGTTCTACGTTGCAATACCAGGGACTCACCTTCTGGTCGCCGAACATTAACATCTTTCGTGACCCACGTTGGGGAAGAGGCCAGGAAACTTACGGGGAAGATCCCTTTCTCACTTCAAAAATAGGATTGGCCTATGTAAAGGGAATTCAGGGAGATGATCCCCGCTACCTGAAAGCCTCCGCCTGTGCGAAACATTATGCGGTTCACAGTGGCCCGGAGGAAGGAAGGCATTCTTTCGATGCAATCGTAGATGAGAAAGATCTTAGGGAAACATACCTCTATGCATTCGAAAAGCTTATTGGTGCTAATGTGGAATCTGTGATGTGTGCATACAACCGTGTGAATGGGGAGCCATGCTGCACAAGCAATACATTATTGCGTCAGATATTGGTGGGAGAGTGGAAGTTTAGTGGTCATGTGGTCACTGACTGCGGTGCGTTGAACGATATATACAGCGCGCACAAGGTGATGCCTTCTGGTGTCGAGGTCGCCGCAGCTGCAGTGAAAGCTGGGATCAGTATCGATTGCTCCACGGTATTGCAGAAGGATGTGATGGAGGCTATTAACAGAAAGCTCCTTTCGGAAGCTGACGTTGACCGTGCACTGGCGCCTTCGTTGAGGACACAGTTTAAGCTTGGATTTTTCGATGACATGAAAGCCACGCCTTTCCATGCGTTAAATGAAAAGGATGTGCGCACACCGAGGCATGTGGCCGCGTCGCGGGAAGTTGCACGTCAAAGTATGGTGTTGTTGAAGAATAAAGACAACCTCCTTCCACTGCAGAAAGACAACTACAGAAGAATACTGGTTGCCGGGACCAACGCAGCTTCCACAGACGTGTTGCTTGGAAATTATCATGGAACATCGTCAGAGCTCGTCACTTTTGTTGAGGGGATCTCACGTGAAGCGGGACCTGGTACAGTGGTGCAATATGATCTTGGCTCTAACTTCGAAGACACCGTTCGCTTCGGGGGATTGTGGGTTTCAGAGAACAGCGATGTTTCAATTGTAGCGATAGGATTCACACCTGTCCTTGAAGGCGAGGAGGGCGATGCCTTTCTTGCTGCAAATGGCGGAGACCGGAAGGATTTAAGTATTCCCAAAGCGCATGTGGCATACCTTCGGGCTATGCGCAAGCGTCACAATAAACCTATCATCGCCGTGGTGACAGGGGGAAGCTCTTTCGATGTCTCTGCAATTGAACCATATGCGGATGCGATTATCCTTGCATGGTATCCCGGTGAACAAGGGGGAAATGCTTTGGCCGATATTCTCTTCGGGAAGGTTTCGCCGTCAGGGAAATTACCTGTGACATTCTATCGTTCATTCAGCGATCTTCCTGATTATTCCGGCTACAATATGACGGGACGAACTTACCGGTACTATGACGGAGAAGTGCAATATCCTTTCGGTTTCGGTCTATCGTATGCAAAATTTGCCTATGCACCTGGCGCGGCGCTGAAGAAAACTTATACTCAACGTGATACAATCGAAGTTTCGGTTGTCGTCACGAACAACGGACGTATCGATAGCGACGAAGTGGTACAGGCTTACATTGATTATCCTGATCAGCCTCGTATGCCACTGCGCGAGTTGAAGGCTTTCAAGAGAGTACATGTGCCTGCGGGGAAAAGCAAAACTGTCACCTTATCGATTCCTGTATCAGAGCTTCGCAAATGGAATCTTGGAAAGTCTTCCTGGGAAGTTGTGCGCGGAAAGTATGAAGTAATTATTGGCGCGCATTCCAGGGATGAGAAGGTTAGGACAGGGTTTTCCATCAAATAAGATTGACGATGGACCTTGCTTTCTTGATTGTGATTTTATTGATTATTGTAATCACTTTTGGGTTCTCTTTTTTAGTATACGTCGTTATTAAAAAAGCAGCGTTGAACAAATGGCTTAGGTGGTTCGCGCTGTTGCCAGTACTGATTCTTTTTTACTTCGTTTATATCGCATTTTACCCGCCGGATAGTTTTTATGAGGAGGACTTCCTGGAATTAACAGGTGTAGAGTTTCCGGAATCCGGTGAAATACTCTATGGCGAAGCGAGTTACCCCGATATTCATGGCGACTATCAATCAGCGTTCATTGCAAAAGTGGATTCAGATTTTTTCAGAGACTTGCCTGCTTACCTTCTGGAGCATGGATTGAAGAAACAGGCTAATGATTTTGACTCATTTGAACTTGAAGATATTCTGGGAACGAAAGAAAATACGATTATCGATGCAGAGTATTGGGTAGAAAATGAAAATGCAACTTTTTATTATGTTGGGTTTCTTTCGGATGAACGAACTCTGCTGATAAGAAGAGTGAGTTGGTGATCTTTAAATCCCTAGAAACATTACTGATCAAAATGGAAGATGAAAATTAGGAGAGTACATTACATATCAGGACTAACATTAGCTTTCTTTGTCGGGCTTCACCTGTTCAATCATTTTTGCAGCATATTTGGCGCCGAAAAACACATCGAGGTAATGAACAGTCTTCGGTATTTGTACCGGAATGTTATTGTGGAAACCATTCTGCTATTAGCCGTCCTGGTGCAGATTGTTTCAGGATTAAAACTATTTACAATTAACAGAAGGACGGCGACATCGGGTTTTGAAAAGCTTCTTGTCTGGACAGGATTTTATCTGGCGGTGTTTCTCGTAATCCATTTATCTGCAGTCTTTGTCGGTCGAGTCTTCTTAGAGCTCGATACCAATTTCTATTTTGGTGTGGCCGGATTGAATTCCTTTCCCTTCAACTTATTCTTTATTCCATATTATGCACTAGCCATTCTTTCATTCTTCGGACATGTTGCGGCGATTCACAGCAGGGCAATGAAGGTGGACTTAATTGGGATGACACCCCATCAGCAAGCTAGAGCTATTGTGATATTTGGCGCGGTGATGACGGTCATAATATTTTACGGATTGACAAACGGATACAGTGGAGTAACGATCCCTGAAGAATATCAAATTCTTGTGAGAGGTCCTTTCAACTGATGGGACGGATCACACGGCAAGGGTTTCCCGCAGCAAAGACATCCGGGGGAATATCTTTGGTAACTACACTTCCAGCCCCGATAACAGAGCGGTCACCAATCGTTACGCCGGGGCAGATTATTGCACTTCCACCAACCCACACATCCTCACCAATTCTTATCGGTTTGGCGAATTCGCGACCCGAAGCACGTTCGCGATGATCCATCGGATGGGTCGCCGTATAGATCTGCACGTTTGGTCCGAACATAGTCCGACTTCCAATCACTACCGGGGCAACATCCAGCACAACACAGTTGAAGTTGAAGAACACCTTCTCACCTGTTGTAATGTTGTATCCATAGTCACAATAGAATGGTGGTTGAAGCCATAGCCCGGGTGCAGCGTTGGGGATCAGATGCTGAAGAACTCTGAAACGACGATCGGGGTCATCCTCGCTGGAATCGTTGAGTTCCTTAATAAGTAACCTTGTCTTTAGCCGGTCTTCGACCAATTGACTGTCCAATGGATCATAAAGCTCGCCGGCAATCATCTTTTCCTTTTCTGTGCTCATTAGAAGACTGGTTTTCAGTTGCGTTCACTTACTGTCACGGAGCGCCCTGGCCATGTTAAGAGAATGTTCGAGAGACCGCTTGTCCCGCCAGTTGCCATGACCCACGATGATAAATTTTGGATCCCTGCATTTTTTCTGAACATTGACCAGAGTCTGCGCATATCTTTCAACGTCTGCATCCCCAATATTTCCCAAATTGTCATCCTCCGCACTCTTAATAAGGCAGGCGCCATAGAGAATTTTTTCTTTCTTGAACCAGAATATGATATTGTCGGGAGTGTGTCCTGGTCCCGGATAGTAGGATTGGAAGGTGTATCCGCCAATGTTGAAAGTGGTATCGGCTTTCATTAGAAATTCCCCACGGATTTCTCCCCGTGCCGCACTCAGGCTGTCAGTCATTCTTGTTGTGAAAGTCTTTATTCCAAGTTTTTTGTAAAATTCCAGTCCGCGGGTACGGTCATTGTGAAAGTGAGTCGCAAAAGCCATGATTACTTCCTGGCCATGCAGCTTTCGGATTGTATCGAGCAAAGGTTGAAATTGCGTCGTATCCCACGGCGTATCAAAAAGGATCGCTCCTTCCTTAGTGAGGAGATACATAGAATTCGCGCCTATGCGGTTGCCTTTGTAGTATTGGTAAGTTGTGTAGATGTAGAAATTACCTTCAACGTGTGATATCGTCAGCTTCTCTTCGGAACTCTGTCCGTTACATAGCGATGTAATGAACACAAACCAAAGCAACAATGCAGCTCTTATATAGGTCTCCATTAACTCGAACGTTCGTCTAATACTGTGTACTCCACACGTCTGATGTTGAGTTTTCTCATGGCAACTTCTACATCGGCGATCATTCCTCGTTTAGTTTTTGGATCAACTCTCAGAACAACAATCGCATCATTTGCATGAATCCCCGCATCATTCTTCCTTGACAAAATGATTTTCAGCTGTCCAAAGCACTTTTCAGGGGCAAACTCTTTTCCATCAATCCTCACAACCTCAGGCGATAGTTCAATCATGATCCTATTGCTCTCCTTTGGTTGACAGGAGATCAGAATCAAAACAAATATCGGATACGTAGCTTTCGACATGTCGGTAAGACGATATCAAACCTACAAAAAGATCAGAATCGATGACAGAACGTTCGTGAAATGTTCAAATCAGATCAGACCGGTATGTCTATGTGATAGTCATCCTCAGGCTCTTCTTCAGAAAATGCTTCAAAGAGAGCGTCAAAAGCGCTGAAGAATTCTTCGAACCTTGATTCCAGCAGACGGACATTGTTGGTGTCCCAATATCGACCGTCATCGCAGACCTTGAACATACTGAAATGTGGTTCGATTTCATGGAGGAATCCAACGATGGCAATATGCGTGGAAAGATCTGTGAATTGTGTCTTCCAGAACTCCTGAATGAATAACTTATCTGTGAACCGAAACCGGAACGGCTCACAATACTGATGCATCCTGAAGGAGATTCCCTTTAAAGGGACGGCGACTTCCTGGAGTGTGTATACCCCCTCAGACTGTTGAAACGAATGACGGATGGAGGAGTCATTATTCACATCCATAG